>NZ_JBFUHV010000048.1:0-58008 GCF_056402215.1 Rhodococcus sp. P4_B6
ACCTTTGGGAGCCTTTTCTGAAAGAGGCGAGGACCCGGGGTGAAATGAGAAGTGACCTTAACTCGTCGGAAGTCTACACTTGGCTCGCCCTTGTGCAGTTTGCACTGTTCAACAGCATGGAATCCATGGAACCCAGCGATCCTGCCCTTGCGCGGATGTTGAAAACGTTCGTCCTTCCAGCCCTCGTAGCGCCGACCGATGGCGTCACGGTTCGCAGGGGTCGCCCCTTGTCTAAAAACCTGAAGCGCCAGTAAAAAGTCGCCATGGCGCAGTGATTCGGAGGGCTCGGGTTGCTCAACACAGGAAGGTGCGCGTTGGCGATTGGGCGCTCAGCAGTTTTCGCGGATCGGAGCGTGCTGGTGTGACCGAGGTGGTTTGTGTTGGATAGAGTGACGCGTGGTGGATRGCCATATTGCGGGGCGCCTGCACACAATCACCTTCCTTGCATCTGAAGATCACCCGTGCCTCCCGTTTGCAGGACTGTGCCTTTGCAATCCGCCGCAGGTGCAGGCTTCGCGATGTGAAAGGGGACGGCCGCTACGTCTACCGCCTGTGGCCGCGTCAACAGGCAGTCCAATTCTTTCAGCAAGCAAAGGGAATCTCGTCGTTTCGGCTCACCCATCCCGGACACCACATCGGTGGCTCCAGGCTTAGTAGCTGTCCCACCGAATGAGCCATCATCGGTGACTCGGCGCCATGTTGCTCGCCCTTGGCCTGATCGGGCTTACCCGCGACATCGTTGGGGATGCATGATTGAGGGGTGAAAGAAGCCCGTGCCTTTGCAACGTATTGTGTCGGATGAATCGATGTAGCCGATGACCGGTGTCGATCCATTCGCGACGCAACGCGACGTGTCCGGTTCGGTCACGGCGGAGTTGGCGGCGGCCGGATTCGAGGATGCCCAGGAGATCGGCCGCGGCGGTTTCGGCGTCGTGTACCGGTGCACGCAGGCTGCGCTCGACCGCACCGTGGCGGTGAAGGTCCTCACCGCAGACCTCGACGAGGAGAATCGGGCACGGTTCCTGCGTGAGCAGCGTGCGGCCGGCCGGCTGACCGGTCACCCCAATATCGTCAATGTTTTCCACGCCGGTGTCACCGATAACGGCCGGCCCTTCATCGTGATGCCGTACCACGCCGGGGGGTCGCTCGACGAGCGGATCCGGCGCCACGGGCCGCTCCCGCTGGACGAAGCGTTGCGACTCGGGGTGAAGATGGCCGGCGCCCTCGAAACTGCCCACCGCCTCGGGATCCTGCACCGCGACGTCAAGCCCGGGAACATCCTGTTCACCGACTACGGCGAGCCTGCGCTGACGGATTTCGGCATCGCCCACATCGCCGGTGGGTTCGAAACCACGGCCGGCGTCGTCACGGGTTCGCCGGCGTTCACCGCCCCCGAGGTGGTCGCCGGTGAGCCTCCGAGTCCGGCCGCCGATGTGTACGGCCTCGGCGCCACCCTGTTCGCGGCGATCACTGGTCATGCGGCGTTCGAACGCCGAAGCGGTGAGCAATTGGTGGCACAGTTCCTGAGGATCACGTCCGAGCCGGTTCCCAACCCGCGCGAACACGGCATTTCCGAGGGGGTCAGCGCTGTCATCGAACGTGCCATGTCCACCGAGGCCGGCGCCCGCCCCTCCGCCGTGGAACTGGGTCGGCAACTCCGTGAGTCCCAACTGCATCACGGCTTCCCGGTCGACGAGATGGCAATGCACACCGAACCGGCCGCGGTGCAATGCGCAGCGTCAGTCCGGCCGTCGTGGTCACCGGCGGATTCGGGCCGAACGGGTGGACTTCCGCTGGAGCTGAACAGTTTCGTCGACCGCCGCACGGAACTGGCCGAGGCGACGAACCTGTTGTCGACGTCGCGGCTGGTGACGTTGACCGGAATCGGCGGGGTGGGAAAGACCCGACTTGCTCTACGCGCAGCCGCCAAGGCGCAACGAAACTTCTCGGACGGTGTGACGCTGGTGGAACTGGGTGAGCTGCGCGACGATACGCTGCTGGCGGGCCTGGTCGTGGCCGCGCTGGGGTTGCGTCACCAGTCTGCGCGACCCCCGCACGAGGTGCTCGTCGAGTTCCTTGCCCCGCGTGACGTGTTGCTCGTGCTGGACAACTGCGAGCAGGTGGTGGCCGCGGCCGCGAAACTCGCCGAAATCCTGCTGCGCGCGTGCCCTCGGCTGCGAATTCTCGCGACGAGTCGCGAACCGCTCGGAATCGGCGGGGAAACCGCGCTTCTGATTCCCCCGCTGCCCGTCCCTGATCCCGATCACCTGCCGAAAGGACTGCCCCGCAACGATGCGGTCACCCTCTTCGCGGAACGCGGCGCTGCCGTAGTCCCCGGATTCGAGCTCACCGAGGAGAACAAGGTCACTATCGCCCGAATCTGTCAGCGGCTGGACGGGCTGCCGCTACCGATCGAACTGGCGGCTGCCCGGCTTCGCGCGATGACACCCGATCAGATCCTGCAGCGTCTCACCGATCGTTACCTACTCCTCACTCGCGGCAGCAGGGACGCGCCGTCGCGGCAGCAGACGTTGCGGATGTGCATCGACTGGAGTTACGACCTGTGCACTCCTGCGGAACAACGGATGTGGGCGCAGCTCTCGGTGTTCGCGGGCAGTTTCGATCTCGAGGCCGCGGAACAGGTCTGCGATGGTGACGACGCAGACGACCTCCTCGACACCGTGACGTTCCTCGTCGACAAGTCGATCCTGACGAGAGAAGAGTCGGGCTCCGCGGTGCGGTTCCGAATGCTCGAGACCGTCCGCGCCTACGGACGGGAAAAGGCGCAGGAGAACGGCGACTACATCGCGCTTCGCCGTCGGCACCGCGACTGGTGTGAGCGGCTGGCGGTCGAGGCGGAAACCGAATGGATCAGCTCCCGGCAGCTCGCGTTGATCTCCAGACTGACTCGGGAACAACCGAATATCCGCGAGGCGCTGGATTTCTGCGTGTCCGACAATCCCGCAACGGGACTGCGGATCGCTGCCGCACTATGCCCGTTCTGGCTTTCCCAGGGGTCGCTCAACGAGGGGCGTCGGTGGCTCGGTCGCCTTCTGTCCCGCAAGGTTGGTACCCTCACTGTCGAACGAGCCAAAGCGACATTTGCATATAGCCTGATGAGCGGACTGCAGGGTGACCTTCAGGGGTCGGCGGACCTGGTGGAAGCTTGTCGTACGCTCGTCGACCAGTCGAATAACCCCTTGATTCGCGCACACATCGACCACGCCACTGGATATCTCGCACTGTTCGGAGGAAAACTGTCCGATGGACGCTTGCATCTTGAAAGTGCGGTCAGCGTGTACATCGCACGGGACGACCTCTTGTTTCAGGTCCTCGCTCTCGACGGCCTCGGCATCACGTGCGAACTGCAGAACGACACCGAGCGGGCCATCGAATGCTACGAGCACGTGCTCACGATTACGGAGGCGCGAGGCGAATCCGTGCATCGGGCCCATACATTGTGGGCGCTAGCGGTTGCGGTGTGGCGAAAAGGCGATCGCACGCGAGCTACTCGCCTACTCGTGCAGGCACTGAAGACAGGCAGGAAAGTCAACGACCGAATGAAGGCCAGCATGTGCATGCAAGCACTGGCGTGGATCGCAGCTGAGGAAGGGAACCCCAGACGCGGGGTCATGTTGGCTGGAGCCGCCGAGCAACTCAGTCGCTCAGTAGGGAGTTCGACGGTGTTGTTGCCGGACATGCTCGTGTACCAGGACGAGTTCGAACGTAAGACTCGACAGGCGATGACTAAGCAGGCCTTCGCCGCGGCACACCGGGAGGGCAGTATGCTCGGTTTCGAGGCTGCGGTCGCCTATGCCCTGGGCGAGCAGATTCCAAAACTCCCTGCTTCAGCAGCTAGTCCATCGGTCACGCCGACCAAGCGCGAGCGTGAGGTCGCCGCTCTGATCGCCGAAGGACTGACCAACAAGGAGATCGCAGCGCGCCTGGCGATCTCGCCCCGCACCGCGCAGGGGCACGTCGAGCATCTCCTGACGAAGCTGGGGTTCAACTCACGCGCACAGATTGCGGCATGGGTAGTGGAATCGGCGAAATCGAGCGATGCCGCACCGCAGCAACCTCCGCCGGAAAGTCGATGACACGGTCTTACGGATGTTGGAAGCATCTCTGGCCCACTGTGACCGTTTAGACCACTTCGGGAACGGGCCGAGTCGTTTCTGACGAGGTGGCGGAGGTTGAGCTTTATGCGGGGCGTCGCCGTTCGTGACCAAATACGCCGGCTGCTCTGTGCTTACTTCCGTGGGTTCTCGAAAGTGAACTCTTCGAGGAAGTCGGGAAGGGGGAGTTCGGGTTTTGCGTCGGCGCGAATGGCCGCGGGGTGGACGAACACATATGCCGACCGGCATTGAGGGCGAGCATCAGTGGTTCGAAGCGGGGATCGCCAAGGTAGGCGCCTTCGTAGGCCGAGAGTAGGCCCACCCAGTCGAGGTGGAGGGTGTCGAGCGCGTACTCGAGTTCCCGGATGACGGCGGTGGTATCGCGCATCGGCAGTACGGCCAGGCGACCGAATCGGGTGGGATGCTGCTTGAACAGATCGGCGGTGTAGGTGTTGCAGTAGCGCGACATCTCGGCTGCTTCTGTTCCGGTGAGGAATTCGAATCCTGGGTCCGACACCGAGAGGGCTGCGCCTGGATGCCGTAGCGGTCCATGAAGTCGATAAGAACCATGAGTGCCCTCATTGGTCGAGCTGTTCGCCACTGAACGATCTCGCGGGCCTCTGCCTTTGGCCTTGGGCGACAAGATGTTCGGAGGCTCAGTCCGCTTGTAGGTAGTTCGCGACGAACCGTACGCGGTCGCTGCGGCACGACCGGTGGATGTACACAGTCGGGCTGCCGTCCTCGTCGAGATTGAGGCCCTCACGTAGCAGTACCGGTGCGCCCGGAGGGATTTCGAGTATCTCCGCCACGCGCGGTGACGCAGCCGCCGCGGCGAACGATCTCCAGGCGGCCTTCAGTCGCACGTCGTAGACGTCGCGCCACACCGTGTACAGCGGGACGCCGTCCTGCAGGTGCCGGTCGATGCCGGCGAACCGGCGATCGTCCATCCACACCGAGTTCGCGAACCAGGGTTCGCCGTCGACCGCGAGCACGGTGTCGATGCGGCGTAGCCGGCGGCCTGGCAGATACTCCTCGGCCTGGGGTGCAGTGCCACCGAGCACGATCGCACTGCCCACGGGCGTCTCGCTCAACGTGCGGCCGACTGATGTGAAGGCGGCGCCGAGTCCGTCGGGACCGCCGATGTAGCTGGCGGCGAGTTCGATGGGGAAGTGCTGGGGTAGCGGAGCCACGAAGGTGCCCGACCCCTGCCGCGCCACCAGTCGGCCCGCGCGGGTCAGCTCGCCGATCGCTTGGCGGACCGTGAGCCGGTTGACCCGGAGTTCGGCGGCGAGGTCGGTCTCGGGTGGCAGCCGGTCTCCCGGTTCCAGCATGCCGCTGTCGAGTCGCTGCAGGAGGACGTCCTGCACCTGTCGGTAGAGCGGTACCCGGCTTGCGGACGTTTTGCTTGGCATGCGGCAAGTCTAGAGGACATTCGAGGATGCCTGCGCTTCGACCAAATCGCATATGACCTGTTCAAGACCCATTCACTTGCCGGACATCCGTGAGCGTGGTTTACGCTACTTGTCTAGATGAATATTCGGGCATCAACTTCGAATACTTCTCGGAAAGGCCCCGCCGTGAGCATCCACCCGACCCTGCGCCGCACGCTGGCCGCCGCTGCCTGTGCGGTCACGCTGTGCGGTGCCGCCGCCTGCGGCGACTCCTCCGCCCCGGACGGCGCACCCGATGTACTGAAGGTGGGGCTGCCGCCCGCGGAAGCCAACGCGGACCTGCAGGCGAAGTTCGCCCCGATCACCTCGCTGATCGCGGACGGGGCGGGCACGTCGGTGGAAGTGAAGCCGACGAGCGATTACCTGTCGATCGTCGAGGCGATGCGGTCCGGACTTATCGACGTCGCCGCATTCAGCCCCTTCCCGACGCCGCTCGCCGAGGCCGTTGCCGGTGTCGAGCCGCTCGTGGTCGCGAAGGGCGCCGCCTACAGTTCGGTGTTCGTGTGCCGCACCGGTACCGGCATCGATTCGATCGACGACCTCCGCGGCCGCAAGATCGCGTTCGTCGACGCCGGGTCCACCAGTGGCAACTACATTCCCAAGCTACTGCTGAAGCGGGCGGGCATCGACCCCGACACCGACATCGAGGGCAGCTACGCGGGCGGCCACGACACCGCCGAACTGGCGGTGAAGCAGGGCTCGGTCGATTGCGCCGCGGACGCCCGGTCCTCGTACCAGACGATGGTCGACAAGGGCGTCATCGACGGCACCGCGCAGAGGATCGTCGCCGAGTCCGACCCCATCCCGGTCTCCCTGGTGATCATCGCGCGCAAGGGGCTCGACCCCGCGATCGAGCAGGGCATCGTCGACGCGTTCGTGGGCGGAGACAACACGGCGGCCCTCGGGGTGGTCGGCGCGACCAGATTCGAGACGGCACAGGACAGAGATTTCGCAATCTTCCGCGACGCCGCAACCGAACTCGGTGTGAACCTCGAGGAGCTGTCGCGGAAATGACGACCACACGACACGGAGTGCCTCGGGTGGAGGCCGACGCGGTGAGCTACCGGTATCCGGACGGCACCACGGCCCTGCAGGAGGTGTCGGTGCGGGTGGCGCCCGGCGAGATCGTCGCGGTGCTCGGTCGCAGCGGCGCCGGGAAGTCGACGCTCATGCGCTGCCTCGCCGGTCTCGCGGCACCGACATCGGGGCGGGTGCTGCACGACGGAATCGATCGCGGCGGGCTGCGTGGCCGCGCCAAGCGTCGTGCCCACGCGCGAGTCGGGTTGGTGTTCCAGGAGTTTCAACTCGTAGAACGTGCGACGGTGCTGTCCAACACGCTCATCGGGCGTCTCGCCTGTCAGCCGCTGCTGCCGAGCCTTGTGCACTTCGTGCGGCGCGCCGACCGGGAGATCGCCGTCGAGGCCGTCCGCCGCCTCGGACTCGAGGACCAGTTGCGCAAGCGCGCGGACGCACTGTCGGGTGGGCAGCGTCAGCGGGTGGCGATCGCCCGCGCGCTCGCGCAGCATCCCGACATGCTGCTCGCCGACGAACCGGTCGCGAACCTCGATCCGGTTCTCGCCCGCGGCGTCGTCGACGACATCGTGCGACTCGCGCGTGTCGAGGGACTCACCGCGGTACTGAATCTGCACGACGTCGACTTGGCGCGAGATGTCGCAGACCGGCTGGTGGGTTTGCGTGCCGGCGGCCTCGTCTTCGACTGCCCCACTGCATCCGTCACGACCGCCGATCTCGATCTGCTCTACGCCGAACCCGACCGTGCGCTCATGGGGGTGCGGTGATGTCCCTCGATACCGAACGCGTTCCGTCGACGCCGATGTCGACGTCTGACCTCGCCGCGCTGCGTCGGCCGTCCTGGCAGACCGGTGCCGGCGTCCTCGTTGCCGCCGTGGTGATCCTCTGGTCGGCGCAGGCCACTGAATTCTCCGCCGCTGCCCTGCTCGACGGGATCCCGCACATCACCGATTTCGTCGGCCGCATGTTCCCGCCCGACCTGTCCATCCTCCCGACGGCGGTCACCCTGATGGGTGAGACCCTCGCGATCGCGGTCATCGGCACCACCGTCGGTGTCCTCCTCGCGCTGCCGTGGGCGTTGCTCGCGGCCCGTTCGGTGTTCGGTCAGGCCTGGCTTCACCACGCGGCGCGAACGTCGATCAATGTCACCCGGGCCATCCCCGAGCTGATGTGGGCGCTGCTGTTCGTCTCCGCGGTCGGGTTGGGCCCACTCGCGGGCACCCTGGCGATCATCATCGGGTCGGCGGCGGGGATGGCCCGGCTGTTCGCCGACATCTTCGAGACCATGGACATGCGGGCCTGGGAGGCGGCCGCCGCGGCCGGTGCGACCCGCTCCCAGCGCATCAGCTGGGTCCTGCTGCCGCAGTCCGTGCCGACCATCGCCAGCTACACCCTCCTCGTGCTCGACGGGAATGTGCGCGCCGCGTCGCTGCTCGGCATCGTGGGCGCCGGTGGTATCGGCATGGAACTCACCCAGCAACTCCGGCTCTTCGAGTACGGAAATGTCCTCACGATCGTCCTGGTCGTGCTCGTGGTCGTGGTGACCCTCGACCGCGCCGCCTCCTATCTCAGGAAGAAGCTCATATGACGGTGACCGACATCGATGTTCTCCCCAATCTCCGCGATCTGGATGGCCTGCCCGCGGCCGACGGGCGCCGGACACGTCCCGGAGTGCTGTACCGCAGCGCGCTGCCCGCCCCAGGCGATGCCCACCCCACCGCCGTCGCCGAATGGCCGGTCCGGACCGTCGTCGATCTCCGCAGCCCCCGGGAGTTCGCCACCCGTGCACACCCGTTGCAGTCCGACGGCACCGCGGTGCATCTGATCTCCCTGCTCACCGACACCGAAGTCACCGCGCCCAGCCAGGGTGCCCGGCTCGCCGACATCTACCAGGGGATCCTGATCAACGCGGGGGAGCAACTCGCGGACGTCCTGCGGGTCGCGGCCACCGCCCCCGGACCGGTGCTGCTTCACTGTGCCGCGGGCAAGGACCGCACCGGAATCGCCGTGGCTCTCTTGCTGCGCATCGCAGGCGTCGAACCCGGCGACATCGTCGCCGACTATGTCTTGACCAACGAACACATGCCGGCCGTCCTGGCGCGGATCACCCGCTTTGCTCCCGAACTCGGCCGGGCGCATCCCCACGACCGTGACCTCCGCGGCGCCGTCCCCGCCGCCATCGAAGGGGTCCTGTCGCACTGGGATACGCACCCAGGCGGAGTGCGCGGGTGGGTGCGCTCGCACGGTGCCACCGATGAAACTATCCGGCTCTGGTCCGCGCGTTTCACCGAATGACAGGGCGATCGGTTCAACGCCGGTGATTCTGGTCGCGGCGTCGTTTCCCATATTCAGGGATCAGCCGTCCCCGGGCAAGGCCGCACTGCCCTCTTCGGGACGTTGTCCGCGGCCGTTGTATGGGCGAGAGGATTGCGTGCTGAACGACGGTGCCCGCATAGACCGCCGCCCACTTGTCGCGGTCCGGGTCTGTCGTCACTAGCGGTACTCGTTGCTCGATGTCCCAGGTTTCGGACCACCCAACACCGATCGTGAGATCGAACCGAATCTCCTCGGGAAGTACCGACCGGACTGGTTGATTGAGGTTGTCAGTCAGGCCGTCAGGACGGTGTAAGCCCATCGTTGGGGGCGAGAGCGGTAGTCAGCGCGATTATCTGTGACTGGAGGTAGACCCGTGCGATGCCTGTCTTCTTTTCGACCAGATCGAAGCCGTGGTAGGCGCCGGGCGCTTGGTGGAGTGTGCGAGGGGAGCCCGGCGTCTCGTAGTCGGGTGGCGTAGGCGACGTCCGAACCGGCGCAGACCGGTCGGATCATCGAGGACTACGCCGAGCTGACCGACACCGAGGAGGGCGGGCATGCCTGGGCTCCGGTGCATCGATGGGCTGTCGCCCTCGACGACGGTCGCCTGGTCTTCGCCGACACCGACGACCTCATTGCCGACCCGAGCACGCCAGGATCCGCCGGGTAGACCGACCCTGGCCGGTGGAAGAACCACTCAGAGACCGCGCCCCCGAGGGGCGACCGGGCTGCAGGGTTCTCCCCAGGGTGGCAGGACGGACCAGGTGTTGAACTGATCCGCCTCCCGGCGGTACTCAGCCTAGGAGGGCAAGGGGGAGTTCGTCGCTGGTGCTGGGCGTATCGGGTTGCCGAGGCTGGGTGCACCCTGACACCGCCGGGATGGGTGTCGGCTTGTCGGTCGAGCACCGAATAGGCGGGCCACGGTCGAGGCGGCGGCGACTGTCTCATGAGTGACACCGTCGGCCGGAAATCGCGGGCCCGGGGATATCTGTGGCAGTCGTGGCGGCGTGGGTTGTGTTGGGGGACAGCCAAGCGCAGCCCCCGCCAACGCTGAATATCAGCTGGCAGGGGCGCTACACGGTCAACCTGCACGTAGTGACGAGCGGCGCATGAGTGATCTTCGTGAGCCACGGTGGGGAAGTCCAGGGATTGTGATCCACACCATCACACTATTTTCGAACTCGTCGGCTCGGTGTGATGCGTTGGCCCGATCTCGATTGCAGTGCTTTCCGCCCCGGTGCGGTGGGACACCGAGGCCGATCAAATCGACTGACCTGCGAAGATGACATGCCCCGGCTGGGGGTCAAGTGCGCCGCCGTAATGGTGGTTCCGCCGCCGATGAGCGTTTGTCGGGCCTACCGTGAGGGGACGGTGTCCGCGACCGGCGTGGGCTCACGCGGAGGAGGGGCGATGACTGCGAAGTTCGAGCTTTTCAAGGACACCGGCGGCAAGTTCCGGTTTCACCTGAAGGCAGCCAACGGGGAGATCATCGCGGCCAGCCAGGGGTACACCTCGAAGGCGGCGGCCCAGAACGGGATTGCGTCGATCAAGGACAATGCCGCCTCCGCTCCCACCGAGGATTTGACCTGACCCGAGGGTGTGGCCGGTGGCGACGATGTGTGGCCGGCGGGGCTGGGGAGGGGTTGGGTTTCGGAGGTCGTCGTCGTGGCGAAGGGCGGCCGCACGAAAACCGGGATTGCAGTCGGCGATCCGAAAGGTCTTCGTTCGCAGGCTTTCCCGATGGCGTCGAGTCGGCCTTGTGCGGCCGAGTGGGGTCGGCGCCGCGGCGTCTGGCTTCTGCCGTGGGGGTCAGGCCGTGGTGGGAATTGTGATCTCGGCTCTGCCGTCGAGGCCAGGTAGTAGGTAGTGCGGGCAGGTGACCAGCTGCCGCGGCACGGGTATCGGCTGCCGGTCGGTGTCGAGGTAGAGGCGGTAGGCGAGCTGTCCGCGCCGGTGGGTGCCGGTGTTCGGGTCGACGGCGCCGAGGAAGTAGCCATGCGCGGCGCCGGCGGTGGAGAAGATCGCCCGCGCCCACTCGGCAGGTTCGGCGGGCGGCAGATACCGTGGCCCGCCGGTTGCCGCGTCGTGCGTGTGCACGATGACCGTGACAACGAAGCCGGCCACGGTGGGGAACCACTGTTCGGCGGCGACGTCGAACCGGGTGATGGAGGTGTGGATCCGCAGTTCGATGTCCGTTCCGGTGTGAGCCGCCGCCGCGAGGATGTGGGGAGCCGGGGAGGCATCGTCGGTGGCCAGGGACGGCAGCGCGGCGTCGGTGGTGCGGTTGCTGCCGGGGCGTGCGGACATGGGGCACACAGTACGGGCCGCAGACACCCGACCGGCAGGACGACCGGTGATTCGTCCGGTCGAGGACTGGTTCGCAGGGTGGGGCATCGGACCTGCGGTGACAGCATGTCCCCCGAAGCAAAGTGTTGGCCCACGAGTGCCGTGCTGCCGGAGTTCTTCTCGGCGCCATCCGGGGCGGCACGATTCTGATCGCTACYGGCCGACCTCGAGCGTGAACTCGCCGTGCTCGCCTGCGTGCGCGACCGCCTCCGGGCATCGGAGATGCCGGCGGTTTCCGGCGCGGGTGGCRGGCCGTCCCGTTGCGGGCCCCGGGAGGGTGGCAGGTCGTAGTAGTTCGTCGCCGGTTTCTCGCCGGCGCGTCGAGGGCTGAGGCGCAATCGCGTGCGGACGGTGGCGTGCGTGCCGCATCGCGGATGCGTCCGGGTCGGCCGGGCTACCCGCCGCCGACGTGCGAGACCGTGTGGCGGGCCGGCGCGGGTCTGAATCGGACCGGGCGGTACTGCTCCCATCAGCAGGTCGGATTTTCCATATTGGTGTTACAATTTGGGACAAGAGTTCAGAAAGGGGTGGATATGACCATCACCGATACCAGAAGTGCTCTCGCTGCCAATTCCGCGCGCGAACACCTCCTGCGGCTGGACCGACTGCGGCTGATCGACAAGGCGCAGAACGAGGGTTTCACGCTGCGCCAGATCGCTGATCTCCTGGAAATCTCGGCAACGCAGGTCCACCGGCTCGCACAACGGGTCCTGCAGCAGCCCGGCGAACTCGAGCGAACCCCGCAGGAGGTGATTTACCAGCGCTCGGCCGGGGTGATCACCGATGACGAGATGATGGACACGCTGGTGCACTGGAACTACACCTACGGCTATGTACCCACCGAAGGCGACCAGTCGATGGACGCGTACGCCAAGGGCAGCTGGGATGAGGTGCGGCGGGCGTATCGGCGGGGTTTGCTCTCCGACGACGAGTGGGACGTSYTGTTCGACAGCACCCGCACCGCACGGCAGGCGCAGCGCGCTGCGGCCCGGCGGTGAGYGTGGCCKSAGAACCAYTGCGCGAGGMAGTTTCTCGRCAATTGGTRCACCTGGGTCAACACGGGCAGCCGCTGCACCCYGRCAGTGGCSGGAGCACCCTCGACCTGTACGCGAATGATCGCCGGCGAGACCGGACGCTGCAGGAGGTCATCGAGTGGTACCTCGACCTCGCGGAGCCCGATCGCGACGGGCACTGCGCCGCGATAATTTCTGCGGGGCCACCGGGGGCAGGYAAGTCGACGGCGCTGCGTGAGCRTSACCTGGTCGATACSAGCTACCGATATCTGGACGCGGACATCGTCAAGGACGAACTCCTGCGCCGCGCCATCGCGGACGGTCACTACGCGGACCTGCTGTCGACGACGCTCGCCGATGCGCACCCCATAGCCCCCCGGGAACTCGCGGCCCTGGTCCACGCCGAATCCACCGAAGTCATCGACGACGTCCGCGAGGTGTGCCTGCAACGACGCGAGAACGTCGTCATCGAAGGCACCCTGCAATGGGGTCCGCWMGGKGRCATCCTCATGGCCCAGCTCAGTGMGCACGACTACACCGACGTGCGCATCGTCGACGTCGAAGTACCGGCGTCGATCGCCCATGAGCAGGCGGTGCGTCGGTGGTGGGAGGGCCGGCTCCGTGGGATCAGCGGGCAGGACCGGATGGGAGGCAGGTTCACACCGCCCGCGGCGATCGCRCGGCTCTATGAGAAGGGTKCGGTGAGCCGGTGCGCAGCCCACGCCCGCGCGGCGTTCGAAAGCTCGSTCGCAGCGGCGATCACACAGGTCACCCTCATCCACATCGACCGCAGACTCGGCGCCGAGCCGTTGGTCTCGCGGCGTGTCGACGGCAAACTGGTCGAAGGACGATAACCACCGGCCCACACCGCAAGGCCGGGCATGCGGTGCTCCGCGAGGACGCACCGATCTGAAGTTCCGCACCCGCGTGTATCTCAATCGCTCCACTCTGGTCCGGCTCGAGAAGCTGATCGGTCGCAACGGTGACGCCCTCACCGCCGCGGCCATCCGGGTCGCGGTCCGCCGACTCCTCGACGACCCGGGAGACCTCGCCGCCGACCTGGCCACGATCGGGGCCGCCCGTGACCTGACCCCGGAGACCCTCGGCCCGCGCACGAACGTGCACTTCGACGACGACCTGCGCCGGCAGCTCGACGCCCTCGCCGGTCGGCTCGACTCCGACCGCGCCGAACTCATGCGCCTGGCCGCCCGCCAGCTCCTGGCGAACCCGCGAGACCTCGAGAGGCGGTGACCGAGGAGATCTACCGTCGGGACGTGAACCGGGACCTGCTCCTCGCCCGGAACACCCGCCGGCAGACCGCGGCCGCAAACCAGGCCACCCACCCGCCTGCCGCTCGGAGGGTGCCGAGTCCGCAGGGGAAGCCGTTCGGGAAACGGCACGTCTTCCGGCTCGATGAGGACACCAAACGCCGCCTGGAGGAGTTGGCGGACGAGTACGCGGATCTTCTCGGGGTGAGCCGGCCGACATGCGCCGGTTGATCGATGTGGGGGAGTTGCCGGCGGAGAGGGTCGGCACCCGGCACCGGTTGCTGTTGCGGGAGGTGCTCGAGTATCAGCAGCAGCGCTGGGCCCGTCGGGACGAGGCGCTCGCGCAGCCCGCGGTTCCGATCGACGACTAGGACGATCCGGCGGTGGTCGCGGAGCAGTTGAAGATCGCGCGGAAGGCGGTCGCGGAGCGGCGACGAGCCCGCAGCGGCAACAGGTAGGTTCCGATCGGGTGGGCGATAGACTGCCCCGGATGTTTGCGGCGGTGCTCGACACGTGTCCTCTGGCCGAGCCCGCAACCCGCCCAGTGTCTGGGTTTAACACCGACAGAGTCTGAAGTTCGAACCGGACTGAAGGCCGGCCGCGCAAGAGACGTGTGGAAGTCCTCAGCTTGGCGGGTTAGAACCTGGGCCCGCGCCCTTGACTTCTGTTGGAAGCATTCGGCCCGACCCGCGGCCCCGGGATCCGAGATGCTCGGCCAACCTCAACGCGGCCCCAGCCGGCATGGCTCGGACCGGGCGAGTTAATGCGAGGCAGCCCATAGTCACCTTGCTGGCCCGCCGATCCGGCACAGCGTGTGAGTGTCTCCTGGTTCATGGGAAGCCTGTTCTTGTCAATCAACTATAATTGACTCGTGGCGAATCCAAATGAGCCGAACGGCCATCAAGTCCGATCCGAGCGCTCGACGCGCCTGCTCATCCGTGCGGCCGGCGATCTCGTGGTCGAGTGCGGTTATCAGATGATGACATTGGCCGCTGTTGGTGAACGGGCCGGTTATAGCCGGAGTCTCGCGACGGCCAGATTTGGATCGAAGCCCAAACTCCTCGAAGTGCTCGTTGACGAGATTGAAGAGCACTGGAGTCTCGATACGGAGTTGTCGGACACGGACGGGCTGCACGGGCTCGAGACTCTACGGGTCCTACTCACAAAAATCCGGGATGCCTATGAACGCGACCCATGGTCACTGGCGGTTATGTACGCCCTGATGTTCGAGGCGCTCAGGCCGGTCCCGGACCTACGCGCGAGGTTCGAGAATTTCCACCGCGATTTCCGGTCTCAACTTGCATCGATTATCAGGACCGGAATCGAGGACGGTTCGATCGAGCCGGGAGTAGACCCTGAGCAGCAAGCAACGGCGATCATCGCGCACCTGCGCGGAGTCGGTTACTTGTGGCAGCTCGATCCTGAGGGCACCGACCCGATCGCCTTACTCACGCTTTACATTGAGCAGTGCATGCAGCATCTCGGCCGCGGTCGTCGACGGAAGACACCGTCGAGCACAGGGCAGCGGAAGACACCGTCGAGCGCAGGGCAGCGGAAGACACCGTCGAGCGCAGGGCAGCGGAAGACACCGTCGAGCGCAGGGCAGCGGAAGACACCGTCGAGCGCAGGGCAGCGGAAGACACCGTCGAGCGCAGGACAGCGGAAAAACCGTCCAGCGTAGGAGGTCGGGGATGGCGGACTGATTAAACTGGTCACGACGGAGTGGCCTCCCTCGGTGCAGCTGCGTCGCCTCCTGGATATTGGGCTCGGCTTTCTCGGGTTCCTGGCCGTCCAGCCAGCCAGCGAGACGGCCAATACTCGGTCCACGTTGATTGTCAACGCGGGTATTGGCCCTGAAGAATTTTGTCAGCGTGCCGACGTACCGGGCGCATGCATCGGTTCCTCCGTAGACGATCGACCGAGGCCGCCCAAGCCCGAGCCCGGTCCAGGTCCGTCGTAAATGCGCCACATCTGGTAGCGGTGGCGCAGGCCACTGCGCCTTTTCAACGGACAAGCTCCTCGGAACGCAACGACCTCGGAACCGCGTACCGGACACCCGTGACCGAGGTCGCCTGACGACCCTCGATCCACAGCATTTGGTTATCTCTCGTCGCCAGGGTGACCCGCCTCGTCGTGATGTCGGGCTCGTTCGGTGTCGAGGCGGCTGGCGCAGATCGCATTGAGTTCTGAGATCACACTCATATCGAGATCTGTGGGGCTTCGGAGAATTCTGAGCAGTCGCATGAAGTACTGCATGGGGGACAGGCCGAAGTTTACGTAGATTTCCTCGTTGGAACCACCGCCGTATTGTTGCCATTGGAGCGCGAAACTGAGCATTCGCGTCTTTTCGGTGGGTCGAACGTTGTTCGTGCCGGRCATATTGTGTGTTCTCCCTACGTGGCCGGTGGGGTTCGTCCGATACGAGAACTAGACGGACGGTGCTGCTTTTCGGCCCCGGTTGTTCGGCGACGAACCGGCGGCCACATGCTGTCGGCCCCAGTGTTAGGTGTGGATAACGGATTAGTGCGCTCAGGAGCGCTTGCGATAGACGATCCTCCAGGGTTCTCGATCGTGATGGTGCGGCGATAGCGCAGCGCCTCGTGTCGCGATCGAGAGGCCACCCACTGCGAGTCCGAGGACGAAGAGCGCACTGATCAAGTCTTCGCTGGACAGAAATTATGGCAGACCAGCGCTCCACTCAGGGATGAGATCCTAGCGCGGGCTGGACCACATGTCCGTTCGCATGGTCGAGGTGCTCCCTCGATGAGAGTGCGTATCGCACGTCTACTGAGCGAAGTGGATGACGCCGCGGATGTTGCGCCCGCGACGCATGTCGTCGAATCCTTGATTGATCTGGTCGAGGGTGTAGGTGGCGGTGACCAGATCGTCGAGGATGAGCTTGCCGGCGCGGTACATGTCCAACAGCATCGGCATCGCCTGGCGCGGCGACTTCATGCCATACAGGGCGCCCTGGATGCGCTTCTGCGGCAGTGCCAGAGCGTTAGCGTTGAGACCTGGGATGACCGCCTCCTCGGATTCGCGGCCAATGCCCGTCACTACCAGGGTGCCGGCTTTGCGGACGGCCTCGTAACTCTCGCCGAGAAGGGCGTTGGTCACCACGCCCGGACAGAGAATCACGACATCCGCGCCCTGGCCGTTGGTCAGGTGCCAGATGCGCTCCATCGAGGCGGTGATGGAGTCATGTGACTCGGTCGCACCAAACTCGAGGGCCCATCGCTTCTTCTGCGCAACGGGATCCGCGGCGATAATGTGTGCTGCGCCGGCCGCGCGTGCGCCCTGAACCGCGTTCATGCCGATGCCACCGACTCCGACGACGAGAACCGTGTCGCCCGGCCTCACGGCACCCGCCTCCGAAGCGGACCCGAAACCGGTTTGGACACCACATGCCACAAGGCAGGCGATCTCGAGTGCAATATCCTTCTCGATCTTGATCACGGACTGCTGGTCGAAGACCTGGAACTCGGCAAAGGTGCCGAGTAACCCTGCCGTTCCGATGTCCCGGCCGTCGGAGGTGTGCATGCGGAAGGTTCCATCGAGCTGATGTCCCTGCATGATGAGCGCACCACGGTCGCACAGATTCTGCATTCCGCTGGCGCACCAACGGCATTGGCCGCACGCCGGGATGAAGGATGTCAGCACGTGGTCGCCGATCTCGAGCCCCTTCACTTCCGGTCCCAGTTCCCTGACGATGCCGGCACCCTCGTGTCCTGCCACGATCGGCAAATGGGTGGCCGGCATATCGCCCGTCGCGATGTGGTCGTCGCTGTGACACAAGCCGGTCGCCACCATTTCGACGAGGATCTCGCCTTCTTGCGGAGCATCGAGCAATACCTCCTCGACACTCCATGAGCCGGGTGATTCGTGCAGCACAGCTGCGCGTGTCCTCATAAGATTGGGCCTCCCGTGGGCGTAGATGGACGGCGGCTGGGACTCCCATTCGCGCGTCGATATTGCTCGGAGCCATCGGCACTGGCGAGATGCCGCCTACCCCGACCCCCGTGGGGGGTGATTCCAGCCACGGGTATCAGTGTGTAGGAAGTTTATAGATTGTCAAGCAACTATGATTTACGCAGCATGTCCGTCGAGCTGAGGACGGAGCTGTGGCACGCCTAGATGCCTGGGAGCGGGCAGTTGACATTAATTGCTAGTTGAATAACAATAAAACCGCCTTCCGCGCCGCCCCTCGTGGGTAGGTCACACCCGCTGATCTCGGGCGAGCGCCTCCGAGGACGCTGGGTGCCGAGGTCACGCAACCCGAACTGCCGGTCGAGAGGAAACAAATCTGATGATCCCCGAGATTCGCCCCCGTCGTACTGCTCTTTATGTACCAGGCAACAATGTTCGCGCGCTGGATAAAGCTGCAGGTCTGGCTGCCGACGTACTGATTCTCGATCTCGAAGACGCGGTGAACGATGACGCCAAGGTCGCTTCACGCGAGCGGGTGTGCGCAGCGGTCGACTCGGGCGTGTATCAACCGAGAGAAATCGTGGTGCGAATCAATGGTATAGGGTCCGAATGGCACCGGAGCGATGTCGCCGCAGTGGCGCAGACCGAGGCCGACGGGATCCTCGTGCCGAAAGTCGAATCGGCCGAGGAGGTTCGAATGCTGTCCGCCGATCTCGAAGCGGCAGGCGCATCACCCAGGTTGAAGCTGTGGGTCATGATCGAGACGCCGGCAGCCTTCCTACGAGCCGAAGAGATCGCTGCGGCCAGCGACCGCCTTGCCGTTCTCATTGTCGGTACGAATGACTTGATCAACGACTTGCATGCGATCAGCCGGCCCGGTCGCGCACCGGTGTCGACTGCGTTGTCTCTTGCTGTATTGGGTGCGCGGGCGGCAGGTAAAGTGATCTTGGACGGTGTTTTCAACGACATCGGCGACAAGGTGGGCTTTGCGGCCGAATCTCAACAGGGCCGCGATATGGGGTTCGATGGTAAGACCGTCGTTCATCCCTCCCAGATCGAGCCATCGAACGACGTATTCGGCCCCTCCGCGGCGGAAGTCGAGCATGCACACGTGGTGGTGTCGGCGTACGAACAGGCACTGGCCGCAGGCGAAAGTGTCATTGTCGTGGATGGGAAGATGATCGAGAGCTTGCACGTACGCGATGCTCAGCGAATTCTTGTGCTCGATGCGGCAATCCGCGATCTGAGCGATCCGAGTCTCGCTCGAACGTGAACCACGGCTACCGCCCCAGGTTGGGGAGGTAGCGGTAATTGCGCGGTGGACGGCGTGTCGACTGCGGCCGAGGACCGGGGGGTGCGGGTGCTCGGGCAGAGGATCCAACGCCGACCGCATGATCGAATCACGGGTCACCGGAATGTTCGCGGCGGGGACAATCGCCGACCTCGCCCGGACGTGACACGGGCCTATGGGGACACTGTTCACCACCGCCGTCACCATCGGCGGCACAGTCGTCTCGGTGGCGGGGGAGTTGCATCCTGTTCGGAATCGGTCGTATGTGCCAGTCCCGTCTTCGTATCTGCGCGATGCGGGTTTCGTCAGGCGCGCGGACCCCGGTCGATCGCTCGATCGCCGGACGCCGGTGGCCTCGACCTTCAATTCAGAGCGACCCGCGCCGGGACGATCGAACGGTCCTCGGCAGTGGTCCGGTCGAGCACCGACGGAAGTCCTCGGCGGCGTCGTGGGTGCTGATTGATTCGGCTGCTCCGATTCCGCGGCTGATAGATCGGATTCTGTGTGCTGCAGTACGCCGTATCGGCGATGATTTACGGTCATGGGCTTCTCGGTGGTGACGGCGCTTGTGGGTGACAGGGGCTTCGAAAACGGTGGATCTTCATCCAAGACACGCCGTACAGGACCATGGCAAGGGTCACCCTCGTGTCCGCCTGTTGGCGGTAATTGATTCGAAGGGTGACCCTTGTGCCTCTTGCCACAGCTGAAATCAACGGATGCAGTTGACAACTTCATGGCCCCGCGCGTCCATCAAACTGCGCTGACGGTGTCTCGATCTGTTGAGGACTGTGTCCAGTCGGATGAATTTGTCGAACCGCGGGGTCCGGTCAGGCCGAATATGAGGATGGCTAGCGCCCCGAGGGCCAAGGCCGCCGCGCCGGCGATCGTCGCCCAGAAGTAGCTGCCCGTCGAATCCCGGATAAAGCTGAATACGTAGGGATATGACACGCCTGCTATGCCGCTGAACGCCAGTGCGGTTGCGTACAACGACCCGAAATTGGTGCGGCCATATTCTTTCAAGAGGAAATACGCACCGAAGTCTGCCTCTGCCCCGGAACTTGCTGCAACCAACATGACTCCGATCGCAGTTATGGCAATCGGGACGGAGCCGGCGACAGTCATCGTAAGGGCGCCTAGAGCGGCGACGAGCAGAATCGTGACAGCTACTGCTACCTTGTGCTTAGGGAAGATGTCGAGCAACGCACCGCCGCCTAGACGGCCGATGACCATTCCGACGCTGAACAGGGTTGTCACGGTTGTTGCTACCGCCAGGCTTACGCCCCCATCGAGGAGCATCGGCTGTAGGTTTGCGATGAACGCCGTTGTTGCCGCTGTCACCGCGACAATGCTGGACGAGAATACCCAGTAGCGAGGCGTGCGGAGTACCGCCTTCACGCTGAGGGGTGTGGACAAGTCCGCCGCGGACTCCGATCCGCGACTGACGGGGACGTCTTCTTCCTGATGAGGCCGCTCTTTTATTCCAAAGAGCACAGCCGGCATCGAAATCAGCAGCGCGAAACCCGCAAGAATCAAATACCCTGCCTGCCAGCCGATGTTATAAATCGCGAGCGTCACGAGCGGTATTGCGAGCAGTGGTGTGACAGCCGAACCCACGCCGACCAGGCCGAAGGCTTTTCCTGCGCCCTTATCGAACCAGGAGGCCACCGCGCGATTGAACGGGACCATATATGCAAATGACCCGACGATGCCGATTGCTACGGCCAACCCATAGAAGGTGAATTTATTGATGGGCAACGTCGCGAAAAGAACCAGCATGACGATGTACGGGACGAGGCCGGTCACGATGGTGCGACGGGCGCCCCACTGGTCTGCTATACGTCCCGCAAGCGGCCCGCAGGCCGTCAACAGCAAGATGGCTATCGGCGAGACCAGGACTTCACTTGTGCTCCACCCTGTTGCTTGCATGGTGGGTTTGACGAATACGCTCGCGGTGAGGACGAAAAGTACTGCTGCGGATCCGTATCCGATAGCACTGAATAGGACTGTTCGTCCTCCTCTTCTCCATTCCGCACTCTCGCGGTCATCATCGGCAACGGTTTTCTTGACTGGGGACATCATCAACGACCAATCGTTAGTGGAAGAGCAATGGTTCAGGTCTGCTATCTACGTTTCAGGGCACCACTCCATTTGCCTGGCGCTTCGGCCGGATCGGCTGCGCGTGTCTTCGTGTGGGGGTCTTTTGTTCGCACGCGGGCGTCATGGTGCTTCCCGTCGCGGGATTCCTGTGCGTGACGGCGTGGAGGTGACGCTCTCCTCGACGTTATCTGCGTCACAACATTGTTTGCCGATCAGTTAGGATTGTCAAGGTGTTCTGTCACGCCAACGGGAGCGATGTTGGGGGCTCGAATATCAAGTTGCCAAACATCTCTCGCTGATTCGGAGGTAGTTCCGTTTCATTGTGGTGACGAGAGGGCTCATGCTGTGGTGCGTGCTGCGCAGCGATCRTCGGCTGTGTATCGGCCGAGCGGGTTCGGGGCACAACGCTTTACATGAGAGCGTGCGACAACCTGCCCACCGAATTACCGAGGGGTTCGAGTGTGCGGCGACAACGCGACCGCCAAGGGTCCGACAGTCTCCGCGTCGGCCAGATTTGAAACTTCGGTCACGATGCGATGGGCAGCGTCACCGCCGAGAGCCGGATCGACGAGCGAGTGGAATTTCGCGACCAACGAGTCCCAGCGTCCGCCCAGCCGATGCGCGGGAACAGGCCGATTGACGTCGACCTCGACGTTCTGTTCGCGACCCTCAACGTCGGTGAGCCGGACGACGGTGGATCGGCTCTCGTCGCTGCGGGCCTTGACGGTGACGCGGTTACGAAGGGTGACGACACGAGGGTCGGTCAACGTGGCGGGCGAGAAGGCTTGCTCGCTCAGGTCGCCGGTCGCAAGCGCCATGGCGGTAGTGAATCGCAAGCTGAACTTGCCCTCGAGCGGCGTTGTCGGCTCGTCGATGTTGCACACACTCAGGTGGCCGCTCGGGACCAGGAGTTCGATGGTCTCGACCTGCTCCGGCCGAACCCCGGCGTCTCGGAGCGCCAGTGCGCCCTCAATCGCCGAGTGCGTGAGGTAACACGCCGCGTGGTACTTGAACAGAACATCCGAAATGGCGAATCCCGTCCAGTCCCATGCCGCCGGCGTACCAGTCGCGTCCGATTGGGTGTCGAGGAAGCCCTGGCTTGTCCCGAGGACGTCCGGGTGCGCGGTCAGCCCGCGGGCAGCGAGCGTTGCGGCCCGCATACCGTTCTCCGCCGCCGCGCCGACCTGCAGCGGCTTCGTCATAGAGCCGAACATGGACTTGAGGCCGGCGGCTCGCGCACCCGCGATGCCGAACGCATGGGACCACTCGCCGGTATCGAGCCCGAGGGCGTGCGCGACCGCCGCCGCCGCACCGAAGGTGCCGACGGTGGCGGTCGCGTGGAAACCGCGAGCGTAGTGGGAGGGTTTCATCAGTTGGCCTACGAGGGCCTCGGTTTCGAAACCGGCGACGAAGGCCTCGATGAAGGCACGACCGCTGAGGACGCTGTTCTCGGCTGTCGCCAACAGCGCGGGCAGCAGCGGCGCAGAGGGATGGCCGTCCATCCGAGAAACGACATCGTCGAAATCGATGGCGTGTGCTGCGGTGCCGTTGACCAGAGCAGCCTGGCTGCGAGAGACCCGCTCGCCGGTACCCCACAACGTTGCCAGCGGCCGACCGCCCTCCTCGAGCGCCTCGGCCCTAACGTGTATGGTCACGGGCTCGTGGATACCGCCGATCGCGACCCCGAGCGTGTCGAGAATGCAATGGCGAGCGCCGGCGACGACGTCGTCGGAGAGATGTCCGATGGTCCGGACCCTCGAGATGACCTCGTCAGTCAGGGTCGTCATAGGGCAGTGGACTGGGAAGCTCGACGCCGCATCAATGTCGACCGCTCGCCCTGGAAGACGACGTCGCCATTCTGGTTGCGCCCCCAGTGGCGGAACACGACTGTGCCCGGCGCGTCGGGTGCATCGCCCGGAGTGACTGACTGGACTTCGGTGAAGGCGCTGATCGTGTCGCCGTGGTGGACGGGTGCGCGAAACCGTAGTTGCGACCAGCCGAGCTCGGCGGCGGCGTGCTCGGCCGTGTCCTGGGAGGCCAGTCCGTACACCAGGGACGCCGTTGCGAGGCCGAACACGAGGCGCTCGTCACCCATCGGCGACCCCTTCAAAAAATGATCGTTGAAATGCGCTTGCGCCGTGTTCATCACCTGTTTCGCCGGCCCGCTGCCCTCGAGCTCGCCGACGGTCGCCGCGCGTGAGTGCCGCATCTTCTGGCCGGGCCGGAAGTCCTCGAACCAGCCGTGGGCGCCGAGTATCGCGCTGTCCGCGTTGTGGTGCTCAGTCATGGCTTTCGTCTCCCTTTGTCGCCGACACCGACCGGTCCTGATCAGTCGCGGTCCATTCGGCGAGGACGGCGTCGGGTTTCTGCTCGCCCAACTTGGGGCCGCGGCCCCGGACCGATGCCGGTGTCGAGCTGAACTTGAGTGGGCTGCCGGCGATCGTCACCGGCGTGGTGGACCCGGGCTGCTCGACCTCGACCAGCATCTTCCGGGTCCGAACGTGTTCGTCGGCGAAGATGTCGGCTGCGGTGTTGACTGGTCCGATCGGAACGCGACCGCCGAGTGCGGCGACCACGTCCGCGGTCGGCCGTTCGGCGAGCCACTCGCCGAGGATCTTTCGTACCGCGACGACGTTGACCACGCGGGCGGTGTTGTCGGCGAACTGGGGGTCGTCGGCGAGTTCCGGGCATCCCATGGTTTGGGTGAGGATTCGCCAGTGCTTGTCGCTGGGTGCGGCGACCGCGATCCATCCGTCCTGCGTCGGCATGATGTCGAACGGTGCCAACAAGGGATGTCCGTTGCCCATGGGCTTCGGGTTTTCTCCGAGGTAGGAGTGCTGGTAAACGATGCGCTCGCAGAGAGCGAGGACGGCGTCATACATCGCGATATCCAGGAATTGCCCCTCGCCGGTATGTTCCGCATGTCGGACGGCCGCCACGACGCCCAGGGCGAGCAGCGTGCCGGGAAAGATGTCCCCGATTCCCGGTCCGGCCTTGAGCGGCGCACCGTCCACGAGGCCGGTGATTCCGGCGAAGCCGCCCATGGCCTGTGCGACGACATCGAACGCCGGCCACGAGTCGTAAATGCTCTCACCGGAGCGGGCGTCGCCGAATCCGCGCAGCGCCCCGTAGACGATCCGGGGATTCACCTCGGCGAGGGCCTCGTATCCCAGACCCATCCGCTCCATGACGCCGGAGGAGAAGTTTTCGACGACCACATCGGCGACCCGAACCAGGTCGCGGAACCGCTCCGCTCCCTCGCTGCTCTTCAAATCGAGAACGATGCTGCGCTTCCCGCGGTTGACGGACTGGAAGTATCCGCCTAGTGCTTGTGCGGGATCGTCCTCTTCACGGAACGGTCCTACGCCTCGTGTCCGGTCACCGGTCAGCGGCTCGACTTTGACGACGTCGGCACCGAGGTCGGCGAGCAGCATCGTCGTGAACGGGCCGGCGAGCATCGAGGTGAGGTCGAGTACCTTGATCCCGCGCAGTGGACCGGTCGCGGGGGCAGTCATGCGACACCGCATTGCCGGGCCCGCTCCAGGACCGCAACGAAGATCCGAGTGGTCGCGGCGTCGATCATCATGCCCTCGAACGCTGCAGCGCCGAGTCCGGCTTGTTCGGCTTCTTCGACGGCGCGTACGGCCGCTGTGGCACGTTTGATTTCGGTGGGGGTGGGTGCGAACACCTGGTTCGCGATGGCGATCTGGCTGGGGTGAATGGCCCATTTGCCGACGCTGCCGAGGGTTGCGGCCCATGTGGCTTCGCGCTCGTAGCCGTCGGGGTTGGAGATCGCGCCGTAGGGGCCGTCGACGGCGTCGAGCCCATGGGCACGTGCGGCGCCGATCATGCGGTTGCGGGCGTAGTGCCACACGTCGCCGGGGTAGCCGTAGACGCCCTCGGCGGCGGCTCCGATGTGACCGAGCCGGATGCCTTGACTGGCGGACAGGTCGCCGACGCCGAGGATGAGGGCCTCGAGACGAGGGGAGCAGGCAGCGATCTCCTCGACGCGGGAGAGGGCCTCGGTCTCCTCGATGAGGACCTCGAGTTTGATCCGACCGACCTCGAGGCCGAGATGGGTCTCGAGTTGCGTCAGAAGGTCTTCGACGAACCAGACATCTCGGGGACCGAAGACCTTCGGAATGATGATGACGTCGAGATTGTTGCCGGCTGCGGTGACGATGTCGACGATGTCGCCGTGGCACCAGGGGGTGCTGACGGGATTGATGCGGACGGCGCGGGTTTTGGAACCCCAGTCGAGGGTGGTGAGACCTTCGATGATGTTCTGCCGCGACTCGATCTTCTTGGCGGCAACGACAGAATCCTCCAGGTCGAGGAAAACGAGGTCGGCGTCGCTCGCAGCGGCTTTGGCGATCATCTTGGGGCTGTGTCCGGGAGTGGACAGTTCGCTGCGGCGGAGTCGGCTAGTGGGCATGGTTTTCTCCTGCTTTCGAAGTCGGTGTTGTTGTCGGTGGCTTGGCGCGGGAGGCAACGAGGTTGGTGCGGACGAACTCCACGACGGGCTGGCCGTGCTGGTTCGTCGCGGTCGTGTGCCAGGTAACGATGCCGACGCCAGGCTTGCTGGCGGACGTGCGCATTCTCAACACCCGCGAACTCGCCGTGATGGTGTCACCCGGATACACGGGACTGCCGAAGACGCAGTCGTCGATACCGAGAAACGGGCCTCCACTCTCGCTGAGATCTTCCACGGACAGCCCGACCGCAGTGCACAGCACAAGCATCGGGTTCAGGACCGTGTCGGGATGACCCTGCGCCCGAGCATATTCGACGTTCAGATGAACCGGCAGCCACGCGCAGGTCGCGGTCGAAAATGACACGTTGTCGGCCTGGGTCAGTGTCCTTCCCCAGTGGTGGGTCATCGACCGACCCACCTCGAAATCCTCGTACTTGTTTCCCTTGGGTACGAGCGGGAAGGAATCGAAGTCGGGGTCGCCCACGTCGTGCGATGTGCGCGAGTCTGCCGACTCACCGGCGACGGTGGGAGACGGACCGGAAGTCCCGTTGGATGTCGAGTACATGGGTCAATCATGACGTGAAATTGAAGTTTGTCAACGAACAAGTTTTCTGCGGATCGAGTCCGGTCAGATAGTGGCGGCCTGGTGGGCGCGTGGCGAATGATGCAGCAGGGGCGAGTGGGACGGCCCAGGAAAAAGACTAGTTTGCTGATCAGTTATTTCTGTTATCGTCGTCGGAGTGGCGCCGATCACGCGGCCCATCGGGCACGGCAATTCGTGCACAGGAGAGGAGCTTGGTTTCGTGAAGTTGGATGCGTGTGTGGTCGGCGTGGGAACGAGCGAGTCCATCGGCAGACCGGGGCGAAGTGCCTTGCACCTGGAGTTCGAGTCGTTCCGAGCCGCGTTGGCGGATGCGAATCTGAAGAAGTCGGATGTCACGGGCATGGTCACCAATTGGGGCACCCCGCGTGGCGTGGACTACGACGAGTTCGCCGTGGCCGCCGGCCTGGACCTGACGTGGGTTTCGCAGCTGTGGACCCATGGCCGGTGGGCGGCCACGGCGGTCCAGCAGGCAGCCATGGCAGTGACGATGGGGCTGGCGGACGTGGTTGCCGTGATCAACAGTGCCGTCACGGCGACGGGGTATGCCCTCGAACTGCCTCCGATGAGTTCACCGCTCGGCGGCGTCGATGAGTCGTTCCGAGACGGAGGCGGGCCCTACGGCAACTGGACACTCCACGGCTCGCCCGGAGCCGGGGCCGGCGCCGCGCTGGTCATCGAGCAGTACATGGATCGGTACGGTGCGACATCTGCGGACATGGCGGCAATTCCCGTCACCATGCGCGCTTTCGGCCACCTCAACCCCATGGCCGTACGGCGCGAGGAACCACTCACGGTCGAGCAGTATCTGGAGGAGCCCGAGCTCATGGGCCATATGCGGTCCTCCGATATGTGTCTCGCGGTCGACGGCGCTACATGTCTGCTGGTGACCTCGACGCAGCGGGCGCGGGAGTTGGGTCGACCCATCGTGCATATCGCAGGGATGCAGGGGGTTCCGGCCACTCGGAACAGCTACGACTTCTTTTCCCGGCCGGGCATGGGATCAGGAGTGAGCCCGCGCTACGACTACGTGGCCCCGAAAACCTTCCCCGTGCTGGAGATGGCGGGTGTGGGACGCGACGACCTTGACGGCTTCTTCACCTACGACCCTTTCTCCCCCCTGGTGTTGATGGCGTTGGAGCGGTGGGGCTTCTGCGCAGCGGGCGAGGCCGCCGCGTATTGCCGCGACCAGGGCATCGGACTGGACTCGCCGCTCCCCATGAACACGCACGGCGGGAGCCTGGCGGAGGGGCACCTGTACGGCTACGGGCACATGATCGAAATGGTCCGCCAGCTTCGCGGTGAGGCCGGGAAGCGTCAGATCGACGATGCGAAGTCACTGCTGTGGGGCACTCCGTGGGGCGACGCCCTGGTCCTGACGAACGAGAAGGTGGCCTGACATGGCGGCAAGCCAGAGAAAAGGTGAAGTGGTCGAATTGGAGCGCGTGGACGCTGCACCGGGCCCTGCCCAGCACCAGCACCCCGACAACGCGGGTTTCTGGGAGTCTCTTCACGATGGGCACCTGTCCCTCCAGCGATGTGGCGAGTGCGAAACGTTGCGTTTCCCGATCGCAACGCACTGCTACGAGTGCCTGAGCGGTGAATATGCCTGGGAGTCAATCGATCCGCACGGAACTGTGGATGTGGCGATCCGTATTCACGAAGCCGCCGCAGAGCTTCCCGCGAGCGGCGCCAGCCTCCCCGAGCCGTGGCGAAGCATAGCGCCGTACCTGACGGGAGCGGTCGACATGAAAGCCGGAGTGCGCCTGCCCGGTCGGATCATCTGCACCTGCGGCGAAGCGCTGACGCGCGGTACGCCCGTGCGCGCGGTACTGCTGCCGGCATCCGGCGGAGCGACCGTCTACGGGTTTGCTCACACCTGCGTCGGAACGGAGAAGTAAGTGGACAAGAAGGTAATAGTCGTCGGCGGCGCGAGCGGCGTAGGAGCGGCCTGTGTGCGTTCCCTCGCGAAGGAGGGTGCCTCCGTGGTCTCGCTT
Organism: Rhodococcus sp. P4_B6; assembly: GCF_056402215.1. Classification (NCBI taxonomy): domain Bacteria; kingdom Bacillati; phylum Actinomycetota; class Actinomycetes; order Mycobacteriales; family Nocardiaceae; genus Rhodococcus; species Rhodococcus sp. P4_B6. Next base: position 27,926 of record NZ_JBFUHV010000048.1, read on the forward strand.
GACCGTTCGGAGGAACAAGGCCTCGGCGTCGCCGAACAGGCGGGACAACGTTTCCTCACGTGCGACGTCACCGATCGGGATCAGGTCTTCTCGGTGATCGACGAGGCGGCCGATCTTTTGGGTGGGGTGGACTCCCTGGTTCACGCCGCGGGGATCCTGCTGCAGGGTCCGGCCGAAGATGTCAACGACGAGGACTGGGCCCGCGTCATGGACATCAATGCGCGGGGGCCGATGCTGACGAACCAGGCAGCGCTGCCGCACCTGAAGAAGGGCGACAGAAGCAGCATCGCCAATTTCGCGTCCTCCTCGGCGCTGACCGCATATCCGAACGGCGCGGCCTACGCGGCGTCCAAGGGCGCCGTGACGGCGTGGACTCGGACGATCGCCGTCGAATGGGCTCGATACGGCCTCCGGGCCAACGTCATTCACCCGTCGGCGAGGACTGCGATGCTCGAGGATCATCTCGCAAAGATGAACGACGAGGAACTTGCTGCGTACAAGGAGCTGCTTCTGCAGAAGGTGCCGCTCGGTGGTGAGTTCGGGGATCCGGATCGAGACATCGCGCCGGTCATCACGTTCCTGGTCAGCGACGGCGCTCGGTTCATGACGGGGCAGAACATCGCCGTGAACGGCGGCTACTACATCTAGAGCGGAATCCATTTCCTCGGAACGCAGGTGCAATCCCTGCGGCTGACAAAATACTAGTTGGTTGAACACTTATTAAATGTTATGATTCAGGTCACGCCGGCGCCGACTTACTCCGCCATCTGGGCGGACGCCGCCCGGATGGCGGACCCTCTGCGGATTGCGCCCATGACTGCATCGAACTGACAAGGAGAACTGATGGACGTCAAAGAGGTGCCGAATCAGGCACCAGGAGGTTTCTCGATCGGAATTGACGTCGGGGGAACCTTCACCGACCTCGCCTGTGGCAACGGGCAGTCGCTGTGGCGCGCCAAATCGCCGACCGACCGAAACAACTTCGGACGGGGAGTGCTCGGAGCTTGTCAGCTCGTCGCTGATCAAGTCGGCCTCGATCTCGAAACATTTCTCGGGAGGGTCGAACGCTTCGGACTGGGTACGACCGCGGTGACAAACGCGCTCGTCGAGAAGCACGGCGTCAGAGCCGGACTGCTCACCACGGCCGGTTTCGAGGACACCATTTCCATGGCCCGCTCGCGGCGTGTCTCGGAGGAGGGATTCCTCGTTCCGCCATGGAGCCCCATCGATCGATCGGCTGTCGTCGGTGTCGACGAACGCGTCGACCGCGACGGAAAGGTGCTGCAGGCCGTCGATATCGCGGCGGTTCGTTCGGCAGTGGCAAACCTGATCGAGACGCACCAGATCGAGGCGCTCGCCGTCTCGTTCCTCTGGTCTTTCAAGAACGACGAGAACGAACTGGCCGTGGTCGAGTTCGTGCGGCAAGAGTTTCCCGACCTGCCCGTCTTCAGCGGCGTCGAGTTGCACCCCAGTATCCGCGAGTACGAGCGCACCCTGGTTGCGGCCGTGAATGCTGTCCTGTCTACCGCTCTCGACGGTATCGAGGCCCTCGCGCAGGAGCTCGCCGACACCGGCCTTCGAGTTCCGCTGCTGCTGCTCCAGACCAGCGGTGGAACCGTCACCCTCGCCGAGGCACGCCGCTCGCCGGTGATCCTGGTGGCGTCGGGCCCGGCTGCCGGCGTCATGGCTGCGGCCGAGGTGTGCTCGGACGAGGGGATTTCCGACGCGATCTGCGGCGACATGGGCGGTACGAGCTTCGACTTGGCGGTCATCGCCGATTCGCTCCCGCAGCGGTCCGAGCGAGGCGAGCTGCACGGGATGATCCTTGCTCAGCCGCGAATCGACACGCTCTCGATCGGCTCCGGCGGCGGCTCCATTGCCTGGGTCGACGCGCGCGGACTGCTGCGCGTGGGGCCGCGCTCCGCCCGGGCGTGGCCCGGACCGGCCTGCTACGGCAACGGCGGGACGGATGCAACGATCACCGACGCCCTGGTGGTCCTCGGCTACATCGACCCGGCCAGCTTCGTAGGCGGCACGCTTGACCGAGAAGCCTCCGTGCGGGTGTGTGCCACGCTGGGCGAGTCTCTCGGCCTCTCGGCCGAGGAGGCCGCGTGGGGAATTCGCGAGATTGCGCTCGCCGAGATGACCAAAGCGACTCGCCTGCACGCGGGCGCGAGTGGGCTCGACCCGCGCACCCTCACCCTGATCTCCTACGGCGGCAGCGGCGGACTGTTCACGGCGAGCATCGCGGCCGAGGCGAACATCCCCCGCGTTGTCGTGCCCCCCGCTGCGTCGGTGCTGTCCGCCTTCGGGGCGGCATCGGCCGATGTGCGGCGGCAACGGATCAAGTCGGCTGACGTGCTGCTCGATCGGGCCGACGCGGGCGCGATCGGAGCCGATCTCGAGCGGCTCGGCTCCGAGGTGGCACGGGCGGTCGGTAACGATGGGGTCCCTGAGCAGGACCTGACTGTGAACTACGACGTCGGGGTTCGTTTCTTCAGGCAGACGTCCGAGGTGTCGATTGCGCTGCAGACCCCGGTCTTCGATGCCGAAGCAATCCGTGCGGCCTTCCTCGAACAGTACGCAGCCCGCTACGGGGTGGGTGCCGTCGGTCAGAAGGCGCAGCTGGAGGTGACGTTCCTCCGCGCAGTCGCCATCGGCCGGCTTCCCCGGGCGACGTTCGCGATCGACACGTCCACGCGCACAGGGGGTGTGGTCGAACCGTCTTCCCACCGGGCCGTGTATCTGACCCGGGCCGGCAGTGAGCAGGTTCCGTGCTACCGGACCCCCGACCTGGTCCCCGGAGACCGCATCGACGGGCCGGCTCTGGCCGACGACGTCGACACCACCGTCTTCGTCCCCCGCGGCGCCACGCTGGTGGTCGGCGAGCGCCGCTCTCTCCGATTGGATGTGAATTCCGATGCAGCTTGACAATATTGCGGTCGAGGTTCTGCGACACCAGTTCGAAGCGTTCTGTGGCGAGGGCGCCGCGACGATCAAACGCACTGCGGTGAGCCCGCTCGTGGTCGAGGGGGGTGACTACTCGTGCACCCTTCTCGACGCCAAGGGGAACTTGGTGACAGGTGGCGGTCATATCGCCTACCACTTCTACGCGGCGACCAATGCGATCGCGGGTGTGTTCATTGAGCACGGTGACGACATCCAGGACGGCGATGTCTTCCTGGCGAACGACCCGCACCGGGGCGGTGGCCTGCACGCGCAGGACATCTTCGTCATGAAGCCGGTGTTCGCCAGGAAGGTCTTGGTGGGGTGGTTCGCAAATTCGTCGCATCTGGTGGACGTGGGCGGTATGCAGCCGGGGTCGTTCGCTCCCGAAGCGACCGATTGCTTCCAAGAGGCGGTCCGACTGCCCGCAGTGAAGATCATGAGGGCCGGCGTCGACCAGCGGGACCTCTGGAACATCTTGCTCAACAACGTCCGCATGGCCCACCTGGTCGAGATGGACATCCGTGGCCTGATGGCGGGCGTCGATGTCGGTGCTGCCAAGCTCCGGGAACTCGCTGAGCGGATCGGTCCGGACGCCTTGCAGAACGGGTTCGACGAGCTCAACCGACGGACCGAGGAAGCTGTCCGCGCCGAGATCGCGCTGCTCGAGGACGGCGTCTACCGGTCCACGAGTTGGACCGAGTGGAACGAGGAGAAGTTTCGGGTCCCCTGCAGGACCACCGTCGAGGGCGATTCGATTCGTTTCGACTTCTCCGGGGCGGCACCACAGACGCAGCACTTCTTCAACACGAAGGAGTACATCGTCAAGGGCAAGATCGGGGTCGAGTTGCAGCGTCTGATCGGGCAGGACCTGCCCCTCAACCAGGGGTACTACGACGCGATTGCGGTGTACTGCCCGGTGGGCAGCATGCTCAACTGCACTCATCCAGCACCCGTCGGGGCTGCGCATCTCGCGGCGTCGCACGACGCCAGCGAGGCCGCGTTGCGCACTTTCCATCAGGCGGTGGCGGCTTCGCCCGACAGCGTCAGCCGTCCCTTCCTGTCCAGTTCGCAGACGATGTCCGGGAACTGCGTGGTCACTTTCTCGGGTAGGGGTCTGTCCGGCGCGACGGACTCGTGGATCATGATCGACGGCACCGCCCTCGGTTCGCCGGCCGGCAACGATCGCGACGGCACGGACTTCAACTTCTACCTGGTGGGGCGTCAGGCGGCCATTCAGACGAACGATGTGGAAGTCACCGAGTCCTGGTACCCGCTTCGCTTCAACTACCGGCGTCGGTCGTGTGACGCGTCGGGTGCGGGTCAGTTCCGCGGGGGACGCGGCGTCGACTTCGAATTCACCGTTGACGGCTCTCCGCTGTTGACCGGCAACAGCATCGGAGGGCACGGGCAGATTCCGATGCCCGGGTCGGCCGGCGCCGACCCGGGTCGGCCGAATGCGATCGAACTGCGTGACCCCGATGGCGGGTCGACGCCGATCGGGGTTCTGGCCCAGGGATTCACTCTCCCCGAAGGACACAGCTACGCCATTCGGGCTGCGGGCGGCGGGGGCTGGGGCGATCCTCTCGATCGTGATGTGGCAGCCGTGCTCGCCGATTTCGAGGACGGCCTCATTACCGCTGAGGACGCGAGTGATGTATACGGCGTTGATGTCTCCGACGGCACCACGACGAGCCGGAGCGAGTTGCTGCAGCAGCGTCTCGAGCGCGCCGACCCGGCTTTGATCGAACCGGTTCAGGTCGAGGTGAGCGAGACCGACTCGAGTCGAGCGTTGCCGATTGCGTCCGGTGTCGAGCAGCGCGGCGGGTTCGCGGTGAGCGTTCGCTCGGGTGCGGTCCTCGCGCAGGCCCCCGGACATTGGACCGATGGCTGCCCGGTTCTGGTCGAGCAGTTGGCCGGCGGGGTGGAGACGCGCAGATACCTCGATCCCGGCACCGGGCACGTCCTGCACACCGAGGTGGCGGTGACCGGTGAGCCCAGGACCTTCGAGTCCAGCCCCGCGCGTTGGTCCGCGTGGACGGGTGAACGGATCGGCTGAGCGGCGACGAGCAGCACCGATGAGGTGGTGCCGGGAATCTTTCCCGGCACCGCCTTTTTCGTTCCCAGTGACCTGAAGACCGAACTCGCGCAGATGACCAGGCCACCGTTCGGTGGCCTGGTCTTCGAGCAGGGGTCCTACATCGGGAGGGTGTCGCTACTTTCCGCGTGCGCCGCGATGCTTCGTAGAGCCACCTCGGCGAGGTGTTCGCTCTCCTCGCCCAGCAGTAATCGATCGACCTTGGCGCGTCGCCAATACAGGTGCGCGTCGTGTTCCCAGGTGAAACCGAGCCCTCCGAGCACATGAACGAGTGTCTCGCACGCCGTCTCGAAGCTCGGGGCGCAGTATGCCTTCGCAGCAGACGAGGCAATCGGAAGCTGCTCCGGGGCGTTGTCGGCTGCCCACGCCGCCCACCACACGAGGGAGCGCAGTTGATTGACGGCGACCCAGTCGTCCACCAGGCGATGCTTGATCGCTTGGAACGAACCGATCTGCCGACCGAATGCCGTGCGGTCTCTGGCGTGCTCGATGCCGAGCTCGACCACACGCTCCGCGGCGCCCAGACCTTCGGCAGCAAGAACGACACAGGCGACCTGCCGGGCGCGGTCCCACAGGGCACGTGCGTCCCGGCGAATCACCTCAGAAGACGTCAACGTGACGTAACCGAGACCGCGGGTGGCGTCGATCGGGTCGCCGGGCCTGACCTCACCGCTACCCAGGACGAGGTCATCGCCGTTCAGTGCGAGGAAGTGCGAGGCGCCGATAACGTCCATCGACGGGCTGTCCCCGGTGAGCGAGCCGTCGAGCACCGCGAGGGCCAGAGTTCCGTCGCTCAGCGCCTGGAGCCGGTCCGTGTCCCCTTCCAGGAGTACAGCACATCGGGCCGCGGTGGCGAGGGAAGGCCCGGCAAGTTGGCGGCCGGCCTGTTCGGCGACGATGGCCATGTCGAGCAGGCTGGCGCCTACACCGCCCGCCTCTTCGGGGATGGTGAGCGAGGAGAATCCCAGCTCGGCGAGAACCTCACGGCCGGGCACGATCCCGCCCGCGGTATCGAGGCTCTTGCGCGCGTATTCGGGTCCGGCCTGATCGGCAAAGAAGGAGCGCGCGTGGTCGGCGAAGTTCCGCTGGTCGTCATTGATGTCGAACTCCATGAGTTCCCTACCTGCTCTCGGATGCTGTGGGCTTGGGCGCGCGGTCCGACGGGAGCCCGAGGACTCGTTCGCCGAGAATGTTGCGGAGGATCTCGTCGGCTCCGCCGGCCAGGGCGACGCCAGGGGTGGATGCCGCCGAATTCGCCCAGCGCCAGTCTCCGTCCCGCGAGCGCGCCAGGACGGCGTCGTCGCCGAGCAGGCGTTGGCCGAGGTCCGCGGTGGCGTGCGCGACGCGAACCGCCGTGAGCTTTCCCGCGCTGGCCTCGGGTCCCGGGCGCTTACCGCGTTCCATGCTCGTCTGCATCCGGTATCCCGTGTAGCGGGCCGCGAGCGAATCGACCAGCACCTTCCCGAGCTCGTGTGTGGCCAGCACACGCTGGTTCGGAGCGAGCCGCGGAAGCCGTTCCGCGGCATGTGCGATCAAGGCATCACTCCGGACACCGAGTTCGCCGCCGCCCCCGCCGACTGCCATTCGCTCGTTCATCAGTGTGGTCAGGGCGACCTGCCATCCATCGTTGACGTCGCCGAGACGCTCGGAGTCGTCGATGACGACGTCGTCGAGGAAGACCTCATTGAAGCTCTGGTGCCCGTTCATCTGCCGCAGGGGTCGGACCGTGACGCCGGGTGCGTGCATATCGATCACGAACATCGTCAGCCCGCGATGCTTGGAGGCGTCAGGATCGGTGCGACACAGCACAATCCCGTACCGGCAGTGCTGTGCAAGTGTGGTCCACACCTTCTGTCCCTGCACGTGCCAGCCGTCGTCGTGGCGCACGGCCCGGGTGCGCAGTGCGGCGAGATCGCTGCCGCTGCTGGGCTCGCTGAAGAGCTGGCACCACAAATCGTCTCCGCGAAGCAGCCTCCGGATGTAGCGTTGCTTCTGGTCCTCGCTTCCGTGGCCCAATACCGTGGGTCCGCACATTCCGAGGCCGACGTGTCCGATCGGTCCCGCGATCCGTGCGCGGTGCAGCTCCTCGTTGACGACGGCCTGTTGGGCGTTCGTTCCGGCGCCGCCACCGTATTCCGTCGGCCAGGTCAAGCCGATCATCCCAGCGTCGAACAAGGTGGCCTGGGTCCGGCGGAGGGCTTGAACCCGGTCCGTGCCGGGCTCTTCCAGATAGGGGCCGTCTGCGTGCTCGAGTTCGTCCGCATGCTCGTCGAGGAACTGGCGCGTCTTACCCCGCAGGTGTGCTTGGTCGGGAGTGTCGTCGAAGTCCATGGGTGGCCTCTCGTTGGTTGGGCGTGGGCGAATGGCCGACCGCGGCGTCTGTGGCGACACCTCAGCCACGCCGGGCCGGGCGTCAACAAAAAATAGTCGGTGAACAAATCTTAGCGGAAGGAGTGTCTGGGGAGAAGACAATCCTTGTTGGTTGACAAATTAAGGTTATGAGGCATGCTGTTGTTATGAGCATCACTCGTTCGGAGTCAATCCCACCACCTCAGGGTCTCGTGAAGGCATACGGTCAGTGGATCGACGGCGCGGAGCGGTACACGCCCGGGGGCAAGCGCCTCACCACCAACTCCCGATGGACAGGTGGCGCAGTTGCCGAGATCGCCGCTGGGGGTCGCGCCGACGTCGAGGCGGCTGTCTCTGCCGCATCCGCCGCAGCAACCGGTTGGCGTGAACTCAAGTCGGGGGAGCGCGGCCGGTTGATGGCCGACATCGCTCACGGGATCCGCGCCGAACGGGAGCTCCTTGCCGAACTCGAGGGCGCCGAGGCCGGTAAGCCCGGTCCACAGGCATTGCGCGAAGTCGATTCCGCCGCAGATTATTTCGACTTCTACGCGGGGCTCGCCAACATCCCTTCGGGTGAGGTGATCGACCTCGGACCGGGTCGGCACGGCTACACGACCAACGAGCCGTACGGCGTCATCGGCGTGATCACCCCCTGGAACGCGCCGCTCAATCAAGCGGCCAGAGCGATTGCTCCAGCGATCCTCGCAGGGAACACAGCGGTGGTGAAGCCGTCCGAATTTACTTCCGCGACCACCCTCGAGCTTGCCCGCATCGCCACCGAAGCCGGCCTCCCCAACGGTGTTCTGAACGTCGTGACGGGCACCGGCGCGGCGGTGGGCCAACCACTGATCGAGCACGCAGACGTGCGGAAGGTGGCCTTCACCGGCTCGGTGCAGACCGGCCGTGCCATCGGACGGACAGCGGCGGACCGAGTGCTGCCGCTCACCCTCGAACTGGGTGGAAAGTCCGCGAATATTGTTTTCTCGGACGCGAACCTGCGGGCAGCCGCGGAAGGCGCGGTACGTGCCTTCACCGGCAATGCGGGTCAGATCTGCAGTGCCGGCACTCGCCTTCTCGTGGCCGACGAAATCTACGACGAATTCGTCTCTCTCCTTCTCGATCAGGTGCGCACGGTGAAGCCGGGTGAGTCCTATGGACACATCGTCACGGAGGAACAATTCACCAAGGTGCAGAAGTACTTCGACGTGGCCAAAGCGGACGGCGCGACCCTCGCGGCCGGCGGTGCCGCGACCGGAGACGGCTGGTTGATCGAGCCGACCGTCTACACCGACGTCACCAACCAGATGACGATCGCGCGTGAGGAAGTGTTCGGTCCTGTCCTGACCGTTCTCAGGTTCGGCACCGAGGACGAGGCTGTCGCGATCGCCAACGATTCCGAATTTGGACTCGCGGCGGGCGTGTGGACCGGAGACGTCGCGCGGGCCCACCGGGTCTCTGCCCGTCTCGAGGCCGGACAGGTCTATGTGAACGACTGGGTCGCCGGCCTCGTCGAGGGACCGTTCGGCGGAGTCAAGAACAGTGGATACGGCAGGGAGAAGGGCATGGAAGCACTACGTCATTACACTCAGACCAAGTTCGTGGTGGTGAAGCTGTGAGCGACCGCTTCCCCATCCTCGAGCCCGAATACCGTGTGCTCCAGGCCCGTGCCCGCGACTTGGCCGATCGTTGCCTTCCACACGCCGATCGCGCGGACGAATCCGACTCCGTCGACGCCGAAGTGCTCGCCCTACTCAAGGACAGCGGCCTCGCGGCCGTGCAGGTCCCAGCCAAGTACGGCGGCGAGTTCGAGTCTCCCGACTCCCTAGCTGTGACGGTCGTCCGGGAACAACTCGCAGCGGCTTCGAGCCACGTCGACTCTCTCTTCGCCATGCAGGGCATCGGCAGCTATGCGATCGCCGTCGGCGGGACCGACGAGATCCGCGAGCAGTGGCTTCCGCGGGTGGCGCGTATGGAGGCGATCGCCGCGCTGGCTCTGACCGAACCCGAAGTCGGATCGGACCTCAAATCGCTGTCCACCACAATCGCCGAAGACGGCGACGACGTGATCATCCGTGGAACAAAGAGTTTCATCACCAACGGGGGCGACGCCGACTACTACTGCGTTCTGGGCAAGGAAGATGTCAACGGCAGGTCCGGGTATTCCCTGGTGCTCGTGCCCGCGAACACTTCCGGTGTCAGAACCAGTCGTCCTTACCAGATCATGGCCCCCCACGTCCTGGGTGACATCGAGTTCGACAATGTCCGTGTTCCCAACACCCATCGCCTCGGTGAGCCCGGTAGGGGATTCGCGCTCGTACTGGCCACCCTGGCCACCTTCCGAGTTTCGGTCGCCGGCGCCGCCCTCGGCACCGCGCAGGCAGCGCTCGACGACGCCCTCGCGCACACCACGACCCGGAAACAATTCGACAGCCCGTTGGCGCGTCTCGGCCCGATTCCTCAGATGCTGGCGATGTCCTGGACCGAGATCGAGATGGCGCGGGCGTTCACGTACCAGGTCGCCCGCGCCGCCGCCTCCGATCCACGCGGCAGCCTGGACCTGTCGTCGATGGCGAAGATCGGCGCGACGGAGGTTACCGGTCGTGTCGTCGACCGCAGCGTGCAGATGATGGGCCGATTCGGTCTGGTCCGCGGATCCCGCATCGAACGCCTCTATCGAGCGGCCCGGCCGATGCGGGTGTACGAGGGCGCGACCGAAGTACTGCTCGACTCGTTGTCCAAGCAGCTTATCAAGGAGCACTCCCGATGATCATTGACGCACACTGTCACGTCTGGCCGGACGAGATCGCCCGCAAAGTGCTCGCCGACCGGCCCGTCGGCCTGGACCCGGTCCACGACGGCACCCTCGACGGGCTACGACGCACGATGGACAACGCCGGCATCGACATGGCAATGACTCTCGCGGTGGCAAATGCCGGTCGAACCGTCTGGCGCACAAACGAGTTCGTGGGGCGAGTCGACCGCTCCCGTTTCTTGCCGTTCGGTACGGTTCACCCCGATCTCTCGGTCGAGGACAACCTCGCCGCTCTCCGTGAGAACGGCATCATGGGCGTCAAGCTCCACCCGCTCTTCCAATCGGTCGCCTTCAGTGACACAAGGACGCGTGAGATCCTCACTGCCCTGGCCGAGAACGACGTCCCGGTGATCGCGCACGTCGGCTCCGGAGGTACCGAAGAGCAGAACGACCGGGGAGCGCCGCGCGATCTCAACGCGATGATGAAGCACATCCCCGGACTCCGGCTGATCGCCGCGCACTATGGCGGTTACCAAGTGCTGGATGAGGCCGAGCAGTGGTCGGTGGGGACCGGGGTGTACCTCGAGACCTCGTGGCCACCGAGCATGGGCACCCTCCCCGTCGAACGGATCAGGCGGATCATTCGAGAGCACGGCGCCGATCGCGTCGTGTACGGCTCGGACTGGCCGATGACCGACCCCGCAACGGAAATCGCGGCCATTCGTGCACTCGGGCTGAGCGCCGACGAGGAACGCGGCGTCCTGGGCGGCAACCTTGCCCGCCTGCTGCGACTGGAATTGCCGGCGAACACCTGACTCCTCGAACGCTGTTTCAGGAGAGGGCTACCCGGCCTGCACACCATTTACGACGCGATGTCGAACGGCGAAACCCGGCTCGACGCCGCCCCACGACTACCAGGAAGCTGACCATGACCTCCATCGACACCGCCGCAGAGGAGCCGGTGCTCGTCTCCGACGACCGCGGCGTGCGCATCATTACGTTGAATCGGCCCGCTGCGCGCAATGCGGTCAACCTCGAGATGGCCACCGCGATCGACGCGGCGCTCACCGAGTTCGACGAGCGCCGCGACCTCACGGTTGCCGTCCTGGCGGCGAACGGGCCGACCTTCTGCGCGGGCATGGACCTGAAAGGGTTTCTGCGCGGGGAGCGGCCGATCACACCGAGGCGAGGATTTGCGGGACTAGTACAGGAGCCCCCACGCAAGCCCCTCATCGCCGCGGTCGACGGTCCCGCGGTCGCGGGTGGCTTCGAAATCGTTCTGGCCTGCGACATGATCATCGCCGCGGAAAGTGCGTTCTTCGCTTTGCCCGAGGTGAAGCGGGGCCTCGTCGCCGCCGGAGGCGGCCTGCTGCGGCTGCCCGGGCGGCTGCCCTATCCATTGGCGATGGAGTTGGCACTCACCGGCAAAAATATGTCGGCACGCGAGGCCGCCGAGCGCGGCCTGGTCAACAGGATCGTCGAGCCCGGCACGGCGGTGGCCGCCGCGCTCGAACTCGCAACGGAGATTGCCGCCTGCGGTCCGCTGGCGGTCGCGGCGACCAAGCAGATCATCCAAGACAGCCCGAGCTGGCCAGCAGCCGAAGCGTTCGCACGGCAATCCGAGCTGACCGCGCCCGTGCGGTCGTCGGCAGACGCCATCGAGGGTGCGCGTGCCTTCACTGAGAAGCGTGCACCGGTGTGGACAGGCGCATGACACGCGGCGGTACGTGCGAATCGGAGAGGACGAAGATATGGATTTGAACCTGACAGGCCGCGGGGTCATTGTGACCGGGGCGAGCAAGGGGCTGGGCCGGGCTGCGGCCCGGACATTGGCGGCCGAGGGAGCGCATGTGCTCGCCGTGGCGAGGACAGAGGCCAGCTTGAACGAGTTGGCTGCGGAGCAATTCGCCGGCAAGATCGAGCCGCAGGTGTGCGATATGCGCGACCGGGAACAAGTGGCCGGTCTCGCGAAGATCGCGGTCGAGCGGCTGGGGCGTCTCGACGCGGTCGTCAACAACGCAGGCATCGCGCCCGCAGCTGACTTTCTCGAGATGGATATGTCGGTCTTCGATGAGGTCATGGAGGTCAACGTGACATCGTTGGCAGTCCTCTCGCAGGCCGCCGCGCGCCATTTCGTCGACTCGGGTTCTGGTGGCCGGATCATCAACGTGGTCTCGACATCGGGAATTCTCGGCAAGGCCACACTCGCCGCGTATTCGGCGTCGAAGGGTGCCGCTATCCAGATGACCAAGGCCCTCGCCGCCGAATGGGCCCGGCACGACATCCAGGTCAACGCCATTGCTCCCGGCGCCTTCGCCACCGAAGCGCAGTCGTATGTCACCGGCAACCCGGACGTACTGGCGAAGAGAGTGCGTAAGATCCCGGCGCGTCGTATGGCCGAGCCCGACGAGATCGGACCCCTGGTCTGCTATCTCGCGTCGGAGAGTTCGAAATTCGTGTCCGGCGCCGTCTACGTAATCGACGGCGGCGAGACTGCAAAGCAGTGACGTTCGGCCTCGACGTCTTGCGTCGAGGTAATAGCCGAGTTCCATAGGGCAAAATAGTTGTTGGCTAACAGACAATAATTCTTGGGAGTGACCATGCGAGATGCGGTAATCGTTGATGCCGTCCGTACACCGATCGGCAAGCGGAAGGGAGCGTTGGCGGACATCCACCCCGCGGTCATCTCCGCAACGGTCCTGCAAGCACTGACCGAGCGCAACAACATCGACCCGAACATCGTCGACGACGTTGTGTGGGGCTGTGTGAGCCAGGTGTCCGAGCAGGCGAGCAACGTCGGCCGAAACGCGGTGCTCACCGCGGGCTGGCCCGAGACCGTCCCGGCGACATCCGTCAACCGCGCGTGCGGATCAAGCCAGCAGGCCGTCAGCTTCGCGGCTGCTGGAATCATCGCCGGCCACTACGACTTCGCCGTGGCCGGCGGGGTCGAATCGATGACCCGAGTGCCGATGGGAAGTGCCGCCCAGGACGGTCAGCCAGCGCCCACCACTCTGCTGGAGCGCTACGGCGTCCAGGGCTTCAACCAGGGCATCGGTGCCGAGATGATCGCGGAGCGCTGGGGAATGTCCCGCGCAGCGCTCGATGAGTACTCGCTGCGGTCGCACCGGCTGGCGGCCGAGGCAACCGATGCGGGGGCATTCGCCTCACAGCTGGTGCCGCTCGGCGGCCTCGACGCGGACGAGGGCATTCGCCGGGGCGGGACACTCGAGAGGCTCGCCACCCTGCCGACCCCATTCAAGGAGGACGGAGTGGTCTCGGCGGGAAACGCCTCACAGATTTCGGACGGCGCCGGCGCCCTGCTCCTGACGTCGTCGGAGGTTGCCGGCAGCAACGGCCTCACACCGATCGCGCGTATTCACACCGCGGTCGTGGCAGGTGACGATCCCGTGATCATGCTGACAGCCCCGATCCGGGCGACGGAACTGGCACTGAAGAAGTCCGGACTGTCGATCGACGAGATCGGTGTGTTCGAAGTCAACGAGGCGTTCGCGTCGGTCCCGCTGGCGTGGCTGGCCGAGACCGGAGCGAAGGAAGATCGGCTCAATCCTCTCGGCGGAGCCATCGCCGTCGGGCACCCGCTCGGAGGATCCGGTGCCATCCTGATGACCCGCCTCATGAATCACATGCGAGACAACGGTATTCGATATGGTCTCCAGACCATGTGTGAGGCCGGCGGCCTGGCCAACGCGACGATCCTCGAGCTGCTCTAGTCAACGAACCCACCCACGTTCGTTGAGCCCTACAGATTTCGAAGAACAAGGAGAAAGAACAATGCAGGTAAACGGATCCGTTTTCGCTATAACGGGCGGAGCGTCCGGCCTCGGGCTCGCCACTTCGAAGCGACTGCTCGACGGCGGCGCAAAGGTGGCACTCATCGACCTCCCCAATTCGGACGGCGAAACGCTGGCAAAGGAACTCGGTGACAACGCTCTTTTCGCAGCTGGAGACGTAACCGACGAGGTCTCGTTCGGCGATGCACTGGATGCAGCCGAGACTCTGGGGCCGCTCCGCGGACTGGTGCACTGCGCCGGCAGTGGTCGCCGGGTCCGAATCCTGGACAAGGAGGGCAACCCCGGGTCCCTCGCCGACTACGAGTTCGTCATCAAGCTCAACCTGATCGGCAGCTTCAACGCGCTCCGTCTGGCGGCCGCACGGATGGCCAAGCACGAGGCGATCGACGGCGAGCGCGGCGCGATCATCATGACGGCGTCCGTCGCGGCCTTCGAAGGCCAGATCGGTCAGATCAACTACTCCGCAGCGAAGGCAGGAGTCGTCGGCATGACGATCACCGGTGCACGCGATCTCGCCAGCAAGAACATTCGCGTGTGCACCATCGCCCCCGGCATCGTGGACACGCCGCTGCTGGGTCGGCTGCGCGAGGACATCCGTGACGGACTGGCGGCCAGCGTTCCCAATCCGTCCCGGCTCGGGTTGCCCGAAGAGTACGCTCACCTGGCTCTGAGCATTCTGGAGAACGGTTACCTCAACGGCGAGACGATCCGCCTCGATGGTGCTCTCCGCATGGCACCGCGCTAGGCATCGCACATGGCTGACTTGGAGTACACCGTCGAAGGCGGCGTGGGGACGATTCTGCTCAATCGCCCCCACGCGAAGAACGCCTTCACACTCGAGATGATCGACGCCTGGGCGGCTGCGCTCCGGTCGGCGCGCAAGGATCCGGATGTACGGGTCGTCGTGGTCACCGGCGCCGGGGGAGCATTCTGCTCAGGTATCGACCTGTCGGTGCTCGACGCCGTCGGTGCCGAACCGATGGCCTTAAAGACCATGCTGACCGAAGGAGTCCACCAGGTCGCCCGCGCCGCGGACGATCTGACCAAGCCTCTGATCGCTGCCGTGAACGGTGCCGCGGTGGGAGCCGGGCTGGATATGGCACTCATGTGCGATATTCGTATCCTCGCGGAGTCGGCCCGGCTGTCGGAGGCATACATCCGCGTCGGACTCGTACCAGGCGACGGCGGGTGCTACTACCTGCCGCGCCTGGTCGGCATGTCCAAAGCGCTCGAACTGTTGTGGACCGGCGACTTCGTGGACGCGGCCGAGGCCTTGCGAATCGGTCTGGCAAACGCCGTTCATCCCGACGACGAGTTCACCGACGGTTATCGGCGCTTCGCGGACAGACTCGCCGCGCAACCACCGATCAACATCGCGATGATCAAACGAGCCGCCCAGCAATCCGTCCATTCCGATCTGCGGACCGCGCTCGATCTGATTTCCTCCCACCTGGCCGTCGTGCACGGGACGAGGGACTCTGCCGAGGCGCGCGCCGCGTTCGCCGAGCGGCGCACCCCCACGTTCGAAGGCAGATGATTCCGATGAACACAACGGAACCGGTGACACTCGACGCATCCGACGGCGTCACGACCATCACGCTGAACCGGCCCGAACGCAAGAACGCGATCGATACCGAGATGTGGCACACGCTCAGCGAGATGCTGCGGGAAATTCGTAACGACCCGGACACGCGTGTGGTGGTCCTGCAAGGCTCGGGCGACGCCTTCTGTGCGGGCGCAGATGTCGCCAAGAGCAAACATCAGGAGCATCCGATCCCGCGGCTGCGCCGTATCGGCGACGTAGCATCGTCGCTGTTCGAATTGCCAATGCCCGTTATCGCCAAGGTGGACGGGGTGGCAGCCGGTGCCGGGGCCAACATGGCGTTGGCCTGCGATCTCGTCGTCGCATCCAGCAGGGCGCGGTTCAGTCAGATCTTCGTGAAGCGGGGGCTCTCCCTCGACTTCGGTGGATCCTGGCTGCTCCCGCGAATCGTCGGGCTGCAGCAGGCGAAGCGCCTTGCGATGCTCGCCGAGGTGATCGATGTCGACGAGGCATACCGCCTGGGAATGGTGACCTGGGTTCGCCCGCCCGAAGAATTGGACGGCTTCGTCGCCGACCTCGCTGGACAGCTGGCAGCACTGCCTCCGATCGCCATGGCGCAGACCAAGAGCCTGCTCAACGAGGGCGTCGGGATCGACCTACCCGCCGCGATTCGGAACGAGGCCGCTGCACAGGCGGTCAATTTTGCCACCGACGACGCACCTGCCGCGTTTCGGTCGTTCCTCGACAGATCCGACCCACCGAGCTATACGGGCCGATGGTCCGTGCGGTGAGCGACACCCGCCACGCCCTGGAAGGGTACCGATGGAGTTCCTGAACCTTGCCGCCGTAAGAGAGCCCGAGCGGCTCGTCGAGTTGCGGCACCGAGTACGCGCATTTCTAGCCGACGAAATCTCGTCGGGTCGAATCACCCCACACAGCGACCAGTGGCTCGCCGGCTGGGACCCGGGTTTCAGCCGCCGGCTCGCCGAGCAGGGTTGGATCGGGATGGCCTTTCCGGCCAAGTACGGCGGGTCTGCCCAGGGCGCGCTGGCTCGTTTCGTCGTCACCGAGGAACTGCTGGCGGCAGGTGCACCGGTCGCTGCGCACTGGATCGCGGACCGTCAGTCGGGGCAGGCTCTCCTGTCATTCGGGTCCGAGGAGCAACGACAGGCGTTCCTGCCCGTCATCGCGCGGGGCGAGTGCTATTTCGCGATCGGCATGAGCGAGCCGGATACCGGGTCGGATCTTGCCTCGGTGCGGACCCGCGGAGCCCGAGTGGATGGTGGCTGGAAGGTCTCAGGCACGAAGATCTGGACCAGTGGAGCGCATCATGCGCACGCGATGATCGCGTTGATCCGCACCGAGCCGCTCGGCGAGAAGCGCCACGCGGGGCTGACACAGGTCATCGTTGAGCTCCCTGATCCGAGCGTCGAAGTGCGACCGATCAAGCTGCTGACCGGAGAGCATCACTTCAACGAGGTCGTCTTCCACGACACCTTCGTGCCGGATTCGCGCGTCCTGGGCGAGCCGGGGGCGGGGTGGAAGCAAGTAACCAGTGAGCTCGCCTTCGAGCGAAGCGGTCCCGAGCGCATCCTGTCGACGTTCCCACTCCTCGTCGAGGCTCTCCGCGAGTCGAATCGGCAAGGGGAGACGGTGGATCGCGTTCGCTTGGGGGAGCTGATCTCGCGTCTGTGGGCCCTCCGACAGATGTCACTCGCGGTCGCCGGGCGACTCGAGCAAGGGGACGATCCGGCGGTCGCCGCGGCCATGGTCAAAGACCTCGGGACCACCCTCGAGGGGGACCTCATCGACAGTGTGCGGATGATGGTTGGCATCGAGCCGGACCCGGCCGCGTTGAGCCGATTGCCGCGGATGCTCGCGGAGGCGTTGCTGCACAGTCCCGGATTCACTCTGCGCGGCGGTACGAACGAAATTCTGCGTGGGGTCGTAGCGAAAGCGGTGAATGTGTCATGAGTGAGATCATCGAGGCACTGACGGAGGCGGTCGAGGACGCGTGTGTCCGGCATCCGTCGTCGGCGGGTACGAACTGGAACGCCGCACTGTGGTCGGCACTCGATCAGATCGGCATCACCCTGTTGTCGATCGACGAGGAGGAGGGCGGCTCGGGGGGTGACGTCTCCGCTGCCGCCGCTGTCCTGGAGGTCCTCGGAGAGTATTGCGCCGAAGTCCCCTTCGTGGAGACCGCGCTGCAGGGGGCATGGCTTCTCGCCTCCTGTCGTGCCGAGATCCCGGCCGGCCCGATGACTGCTGCGGTCGCAGGATCCGGCGTAACTCTGGCGGAGGAATCCGGCGCGTGGACGATCGACGGCGAGCTGACCCGAGTTCCGTGGGCTCGGATCGCAGAACACCTGGTGGTCTTGGCGGGTCGACACGTAGTGCTCCTCGGCCGCAACGACTTCGAGATCGAGGCCGGCACCAACGTGGCGGGGGAGCCGCGCGACCGGGTGACGATGCGCCGTGTGTCACTCCCGGCGAGCAGCGTCCATTCCGTTCCTGAAGACTCTGATGTGACCGAGGATCTCTTCGTCGCACGTGGCGCCGTGGGTCGTATGGCGATGTCCTCAGGAGCGTCCCGCAGGGCACTTCGGATGTCGCTGGCGTACGCCTCGGAGCGAACACAGTTCGGGCGGCCCTTGGGTGCCTTCCAATCCGTGCAACACCAGATTGCGAGGATGGCCGGCGAGGTCATGCTCTGCAAGACGGTCTCCAAATTCTCGGCGATGGCGCTGGACGAGAAGGAGCCATCGTGGCAGTTCGAGGTCGCCGCGGCGCAGGTTTCCACGGGAGCAGCCGCGGGCACCGTTGCGAAAATCGCACACCAGGTTCATGGAGCGATCGGGTTCACCGAGGAGCACGACCTCCGTCTGTGCACCACCCGGATCTGGAGTTGGCGAGACGAATTCGGGGGTGCACGTCGGCGAGCCGAAGAAGTGGGAGCCCGCGCGCTGGACGCCGGCGCAGCCGGTCTCTGGCCATTGCTCGCTGGAAAATAGTGATCGCTGTGCGCGTCGGGTGAACGCGTCGTGACGAAACAGAACCTCCGCTCCGATCCCGGAGTGGAGGTTCTGTATTCGGGCCGGGAACGCTCAGGTGGCGTTCGGCTGGCTCCAATCCTCGAGTACGGTCGCCGCATCGATGGCGTGGGTCGGCATGGGTCGGGGAGCACCCGGTTCGGTTCGTGAGAATCGGGGGGCGGCGGCGGGCTGCACGATGCCGTTCAATTCCTGCACGATGCCGCGCTGAACCATGTGATCGTGACGAGCGGCCTCGTCGAAGGAAAGCACGGGTGTCACACATGCATCGATCGAACCGAAGGCGTCGATCCAGTGCTGGCGTGGCCGGGCGCCGAAGGCCGTGGTGAGTCGCTCGCGTATCGCAGGCCACCCGGATCGGTCGTGCTGGTCCGGGAGGTCCTCTCCCTCCACGCCAACGGTTTCCAGCAACCGCTGGTAGAACTGAGGTTCCACCGCCCCCACCGCCATGTAGCCGCCGTCGGCGCACTCGTAGGTGTCGTAGAAGGGTGCCCCGCCGTCCAAGAGGTTGGTGCCGCGTTCGGCGTTCCATGCGCCACCGCCGTACATCGACCACAGCATGTGCGCGAGGCTGCTGGCCCCGTCGATCATCGCGGCGTCGATGACTTGGCCCGACCCGGATCTCTCGCGCTCCCACAACGCCGCCAGAACACCGACCAAAAGAAACATGGAGCCGCCACCGTAGTCGCCGATGAGGTTGAGCGGCGGCACCGGTCGTTCGCCGGTGCGGCCGACGCTGTTGAGGATGCCGGCGATGGAGAGATAATTGATGTCGTGCCCGGCCGCCTGCGCCAGCGGCCCGCTCTGCCCCCACCCGGTCATCCGGCCGTATACGAGGCGGGGGTTCACCTCGAGGCAGGCGTCGGGTCCGAGACCGAGACGTTCGGCTACACCGGGGCGATATCCCTCGATCAGGATGTCCGAGTGCTGCACCAACTCGAGGACGGTCGCGCGATCGGTAGCCGATTTGAGGTCGGCGGTAACGATCCGCCGACCGCGCAACTGCTCGTTGCGACCGTGTGTGCCCAGCCCGAACGGCGCGTCGGGACGCTCCACCCGGACCACGTCGGCACCCAGATCGGCAAGGATCATTCCAGCGTGCGGGCCGGGGCCGATGCTGGCCAGCTCGACCACTCGGATTCCTACCAGCGGTCCTGTCATGGGATGCCTCATTCCGCCCGCAGACGAAAACACGTCGCAGGTCGTTCGTATGCGTATTGAGTCCGATGTGTGCAAATGCGATGCGATCAGATAGTCAGGCCGGGCGGCGCTCCGGTCCGCCGCCGGCCGGCTCTGCGGCGAGATTGCTCATCACCTGATCGATGAAGGTGGTGAGCACGGCACCGGAATCGATTCCAGCTGGCTCCAGCTTCCACAGGTAGCCCACCCCGCGCAGTTGCGCGACGATCATCGCGGCCTGTTCATCGGGGTCGATGCCTTTGCGGATGGAACCGTCGTGCAACCCGTTCTTGATGTAGGCGGCGATCCGAGACCGCTGGTTTCGATGAAAGTCGATGAATCGCTCGCGCAATTCGGGGACCGGCCCCACCGCCTCGAAGATCAGGGCATAAAGAGTGGCCAGCGACCGCGGACTTTTCTGGTAGGCGTTCTTGATCTCGGTCAGCATGACCCGCAACGTGTCCAGACCCGTGAGGTCGTGCACCTCCGGCTCGACAGTCTCTACATCCCAGCGCACTACGATCTCTTCGACCAACGCCTCGAGGAGCTTGGCCTTGGATCCGAAGCGAGCGGTCGCGAGGCTGCGGCTGTAACCCGCCCGCTCGCCGACGGTAGCCAATGTCATCGACTGGTAGCCGCCGTCGGCGACAAGCTCTCCCGCGGCGCGGAGGAGGAGGCGGGTGGAGCGTTCCGAGCGGACCTGGTGGCCGTTGAGCGTCTGCTGGGCTCTCATAGCTAAAGATACTAGTTCAGCAACCAATTTTGTTCTACCCCCGTGAAACGCGGTGACGTCTTCTGCTCGGTAGCCGTGCAATAGCGCTCTGCGCTATCGAAAAGGTGTGGGCGGCAACAACCGATCGGAAACAAGACGCTGCATGATTTCGGAGGTACCTTCGAAGATCTTGGTGAGGCGAGCGTCCCGCCAGTAGCGTTCGATCGGGAAGTCCGTCGTGTAGCCGGCACCGCCGTGAATCTGCAGGGCCTCGGAGGTCACGCGTTCGGACATCTCGGCGGCGGCGTACTTCAGCATCGCGGCCCGCGCATCGGACGCCTCGCCGGCGTCGACATCGGCTGCCACCTCATACATCAGTGCGCGACAGAGCTCAATCTCTGTGGCCATGGTGGCGATCTTGAAACGGGTCGCCTGGAAATCGCCGATGGCGTGACCGAACTGTTCGCGTTCCTGCACGTACTTGATCGAGTCCTCGAGGGCACCGCGCGCGAGGCCGATGGAGCGTGCGGCGGTATGGATCCGCGGTGTCAACATTCCCGCAGCTACCCTCGCAAAGCCTTGGTCGGGCTTGCTCGGGTCCTGCTCGTACCCGAGCAGGGCATCCTCCGGAACGAAACAGTCGTCGAACGAGAGCTCGAACGTCTGCCACCCGTGATAGCCGATCTTCCGCACCGGTGTTCCCGTGCATCCGGCAGGGAATTCGCCGCGATTCTTGTACGTGATGAAACGGCGAATTCCCTTGTGCCGATGAGCAGCGTCGTACGGTTCCGTCCGTGCCACGACGACAATACCGTCGGACTGGTCGGCGAACGTGCACCACATCTTCTGTCCGTTGATCAACCACCCGCCGTCGACCTTGTCCGCACGGGTACGGATGGAGGCGATATCGGATCCCGCGCCGGGCTCGCTCATCGCGAACGCGCCGAGCCACTCACCGCGGGCGGCTCGGGGCAGAACTTCGGCGCGCTGGGAAGGGTCGAGTATCGCGGCGATGCCGGAGCGGGTGATGATGCTTGCAACGCTCATCCACGCACGGGCCAGCTCCTCGGTGATCAGCGCGTATTCGAATACGCCGAGACCGAGGCCACCGCTCTCTTCCGGAATCAAGATTCCGAAAAAACCGAGATCGCCCATCTTTGCGCGTAGAGAGTCGGGGATCAGGCCGTGTACGGGATCCAGCTCGTTCGCGATCGGGAGGACCTCCTGCATGGCGAAATCGCGAGCCATTTTCTGGATGGCCTGGCGCTCGTCGGTGTGATACGCGCGCGGAATGCTGGGTCGTGGATCGACAAGTGGACGGCTCACGAGATGCCCCGTTTCTTAGTTAGTTGACAAGCAATTTAGTGTACGTTAGTAGCTACCGATGCCGGCAGCAAGAGCCACCGCCGCAACGGGCGACCGGAATGGTGCCGCGCGATGACGCGCGAGACAAGGACCAACATGACGAAACGCACGGAGTTCTGGACCAATTTCACCTCGAGGGATCCACGCGAGGCCGCGACCGAAGCCGCACGACTCGAGGCCGATGGCTGGGACGGCGCGGTCATGGTCGATTCGCAGGCAATGTACCCCGAGGTGTGGACCTACCTTGCCACCTGCGCGCAGGCAACCAGTCGAATCACGTTGGCGACGGGTGTGACCAACCCGATCACGCGTCACCCTTCGGTGACTGCTGCGGCCGCGGCGTCTCTGCAGGTCATCTCGAACGGGCGTGCCGTACTGGGCATCGGTAGGGGAGACTCCGCGCTGGCCTACGTCGGTGCTTCACCCATGCCGATCGCACGCTTCGAGCACTATTTGGAGGTGTTGCAAACCTATCTGCGCGGCGAGATGGTGTCGATGGAGGACGCCGGTTCGATGCTCGTCGACGCCAGAATCGGCTTTCGTGATCTGGCCATCGAGTCGGGTCCGGCGGGCAGCAGCCTGAAGTGGTTGGCCGACTACGACGTCCCCAAGGTTCCGATCGAATCGTTCTCGACCGGCCCCAAAGCGATCGCTTCATCCGCCCGAGTCGCGGAGACCGTCGTTCTCGGGCTGGCAGCGGACATCAACCGCGTCGCCTGGGGTGTCGATCTCGCGAGAACTGCGGCCGCCGACGCAGGAAAGGAAGTCGGAGTGGGATGCGTCGTGATTGCGATGCCACAGGAGGACATCCGAATTGCGCGTGAAATCGTCAAGCCCACGGTGGCGACCATGGCCCGGTTCTCGGTGATGAACAACAAGGTAATCGGTCCGGCAACTGACGCTCAGGCGCAGATCATGCTGAAAATCGCCGAGGTGTACGACATGAACCGGCACGGCGAGCAGGCACCCCAGGCCCGGGTGGTTACCGACGAATTCGTCGACCAGTTCGCCATCGTCGGCAGCGTCGACACCTGCGTCGACCGGCTCAGCGAATTCATGGACCTGGKCCTGGCCCGCATGACTCTGGTGATGCCCTACACGCGGACTCCCGAAGTGGCGCATTCGTACAAGCTGTTGGTGAACGAGGTTCTGCCGCGCCTGCGCGCCTCCTGACGAGGAGAGACTCCCCGATCGGCGATGGCTTGCAAACTCGCAGACCATCAGGAACGGGGAGTCCCGCTTCCTACGCGCGTCCGTCTTCAGAGCGGAATTACCACTGTGCTTCGTAAATCGGATCGTCCGGATACAGACTACCGAACCGCGAGGTAGCCGGGATGCCACCAAACACATCCCCGAAGTCGGCGATCTCGTCGAAAACCTGCGCATAGTCGAAGACTACGGTGCGGCGCAGGACTTTCCACTCACCGTCCCGCTGTTCGCAGAAATCCCGATACCGGCCACCCATCATCTCGATACGATTCGCGGCCGGAAGCACCATCACGTACACCACCGCAGTCTCCCGCCGGGCAGTGCTGCCGTTCACGTTGATCAGCGTGTTGGTGATGTAGTGGTGGGAGCGGTGTTCGCTGCTCTTTTGACCACGGTAGGCCCATTCGCAGAACTCGTGAGCCGATCCGTCGAAGGCACCGTGGTTGTCCGTCGCTTCCGGCCAGAAGGTCGACTTCATCGTCTCGACGTCCTTTCGGTCCATGGCGCGGCAGTAGAGAGCCATGTTCTCGTACAGCTTCTGTTTATCGAGTAGATCGATGATTTCCTCGCTGGAGACCTGCCGAGCCGGGCTGGGCTCGGTGCTGATTGTGTTGTCCATCGTGCGGCCTTTCGTCGGATTCGCTTCTTCGATCGGGTTGAAGGGGAGCCAGATTGGCGCCGAGAATGCCGGTCGCTGCCAGGAGGGCGATGGCCACTCCACAGATGCGCCGCTCGATGCAGCGAAAGCTTGGTGAGAAGGCTCTCGGCGAAGATGAGCAGACCACCTCGGTCTTTGTATGTCAACCAACTAACTTTGCTGGCCTCGCCGCGGCTACCGGAAGCGAGAAGCGTGACGGGAAATTCTCTAGCCGCACGGATTTGCGCGTAGGGCCCCATTCGCCGACGAACCGTCCGGCGCGGGATCTGATCCCGTCGGGGACGGTGACGACATGGTCGACGACCGTCTCTGCAGAAAAAAATTGTGAGTTGACAAGCAAGTTAAAAAGGCAGATCGTATGTGTGACGGACAACACCATGGACACGCCGATGACGGGCGCAGCGGATCACCGCCGCCCATTCGGTGTCGATCCCCGTGTCTTCGCCTTCCGCCCACCGCCATCCACGGAGGACCACACGTGTCTCAGCGCCCCGAGCTCGACGTTCAACGAATAATCGACGACGCACCGTTCTCAACTCTCCAACGCACGTCGATAGCCATGGTGATGCTCATTTCCATGTTCATCGGGTTCGACGCACTGGTCATGGCGATCACAGCACCGTCGATCGCCGCAGACTGGGGAACCAGCACGGCCGGCCTCACGCCGGCGATCGTCGCGTCCCTGGTCGGCATGATCATCGGTAGTGCGCTGCTCGCTCCGCGAGCCGACCGGTATGGCAGGCGTCCCGTGTTGATCTGGGGAGTCGTCCTGTTCGGCATCATGACGCTTGCCGTGGTCGCCGTGAACGACCTCGAGCAAATGTTCGTATTGCGTTTCATTGCTGGTATCGGACTCGGTGCCGTGTTGCCCAGCACCTTCGCGTATGGGGCGGAGTTCGCGCCGAAACGACGGCGCGCCACCGTCGTCACCATCGTCGGTGCCACGAGTGCCGGCGGTGGATTCCTCGGCAGCATCTTGGCCACCGCGATCGAACCGGCGTTCGGCTGGCGATCGGTGTTCGTTCTCGGCGGAGCGCTCCCGCTCGTCCTCGTGCCGGCGTTCCTACGCTGGCTTCCGGAGACGATTCAATTCCTGACGCTCGCCGGCAGGGCAGACCGGGCGCGGACGATGTTGCGGTCCATCGATCCTCGGGCGGTCAGCTCCGTAGAAGGGGGACTCTTCATGAGTGATCACCGCGAAGGCGGCAAGCCGTCGGTGAAACTCCTCTTCGCCAAGCAGCTCGCCCCGGTGACCGTTCTGCTCAGTATCGTCTTCTTCAGTGCAGTGCTGCTGATCCTATTCTTGATGTCCTGGATTCCGTCGGTGCTCACCGACGCCGGCATGTCGACCGGCCACGCCGTGGCAGCCTCGGCAGTCTGCAACCTGGGTGCGATGTTCGGCGGTATCACCATCGGCATGGCAGCAGATCGTAGCGAGCGCCCGTGGCGCATGTTGAGCGTCTGCTTCGCCACCGCCGCTGTCGCGATCGTGGTTACCGCGCTGTCGCTCGGATCCGTTGTCGCTTTGATGATTTCCGTGTTCGTGGTGGGGGCGTTCGCCATCGGGACCCAGATCTGCGTCAACGCCGTAGCCGCGGCCTTCTACCCGAGCTGGCTGCGGGCGACCGGTATGGGTGTCCTGTCGGGCTTCGACCGGATCGGCTCCGTCGCAGGTCCCGCAATCGGCGGGGCGCTTCTCGCCGCTCACGTTCCGGCGAAGTCGATCTTCCTGTTGGCCGTCATTCCGGCGATCATCGCCTCCGTTGCCATCGGTTCGGTTGGCCTCTACACCTCGCGGCGCCGCACGGGAGAGGTCGCCGAGGCGCAGGCACCGCAACTATCGGGCATCACCAACGGACCCACAGGGTAGCCGCCTCCACTCTCCGGCCTTCCGTCGATCTTCGCTGAGAACAGATTTGCAGACGCACTGTTCCACTACCACCCCACCGGAGGAACCCGTGCAATCCCCACCATTGAACGTCCAACGCGTCATCGACGACGCACCGCTATCAGCACTTCAACGCAAGGCTGTCGGGGCAATCATGCTCGTGTCTCTGTTCGATGGGTTCGACGCACTGCTCATGGCGATCACCTCCCCGTCGATCGCGCGGGAGTGGGGGGTCTCGACCGCGAGCCTCACTCCCGCAATTGTCGCGTCGCTGCTCGGCATGATCGTCGGTGGCGTCCTGCTGGCACCGCGCGCTGACCGTTACGGTCGGCGCCCCGTGCTGATCGGGGGAGTCGCACTCTTCGGTGCAATGACACTATGTGTCGTCGTCGCGAAGAACCTCGAGCAGATGATTGCTCTGCGTTTCCTTGCCGGAATCGGACTCGGAGCAGTCCTCCCGAACACCTACGCGTACGCAGCGGAATTCGCCCCCACCCGGAAGCGCGCCACCTTCATCACAATTGCCGGTGCGAGCAGCGCCGGCGGCGGATTCCTGGGTGGGCTGTTGGCAAGCGCCATCATCCCCAACTCAGGGTGGCGATCGGTGTTCGTCATCGGTGGTCTGTTGCCGATCCTCCTGGTGCCCGCGCTGCTGCGATGGCTGCCTGAGACCGCACAGTTCCTGACGCTCTCCGGTCAGATGGACCGGGCGCGGAAAATGCTGCGGGAGATCAACCCCCGGGCCGTCAACTCCTCGGACGTCCAACTGATCATGCTGGATGACCGTCAAGGGCGAAAGCCCTCGGTGAAGCTCCTCTTCTCCCGGCAATTGACGCCGGTAACATTGCTGCTGGGCGTGGTCTTCTTCAACGCAATCCTACTGATTCTGTTTCTGATGTCGTGGATACCGTCGGTACTGACCGAGGCCGGTCTCCCGGAGGGCCGTGCGGTCGCCGCCTCCGCGGTATGTAATCTCGGCGCCATGCTGGGCGGTATCGGCATTGGTATGACTGCCGACCGCAGTGGGAATCCTCGCCGCTTGCTCAGTATCTGCTTTACGATCGCTGCCGTCGCAACAGTCGCGACCGCGCTCTCGATCAATTCTACGGCCCTGTTAATGGGTTCCGTCTTCGTGGTCGGCGCATTCGCCATCGGAACGCAAATGGCCGTGAACTCCGTCGTGGCGACAATCTACCCGAGCTGGTTGCGGGCCACAGCCATGGGCGTGCTGTCGGGTGTTGGTAGAGTGGGCTCGGTTATAGGACCCGCCATCGGAGGGGTACTCCTGGCCGCGCATGTGCCGGCAAAGACGATTTTCCTGCTGGCCGTCGTCCCGGCAATCATTGCCTCGGTCGCCCTGGCCGCGGTCGGCCTGTTCGCAGCCGCCCGGCGGAACCCGTCGTCGGACGGCGAGCGCCCGACCCCGGAGCTGTCGGGCGCAGAGGGAGTATGAATGCCGTGTTCAGAGGCAGCCCACTGAGGGCACGTTTACCGAGCGGCATCACGTTGCGCCGTCGACATCGACGAAATCGATGAATATCCGTCGTGCTTCTCCGTCGATCCTCGCGAGACCTGCCGCTTCAAACGCGAGGCTCGATGTGTCGGACACGATATACCCGCAGAGTTCGACAAGAAAGGATTCGCTGTGAGAGCTGCAGTAATCAGGAAGACCGGCCAAGCGTTCACGGTTTCGGACGTAAGCGTTGCCGAGCCGATAGGACATGAAGTACTGGTCGAAGTGCGTGCGTCCGGGCTCTGCCACAGCGACATCTCGGTTGCGCAAACGGGGATGGGCGGTGACTGGCCGATGGTTCTGGGGCACGAGATCGCCGGCGTCGTCGTGGCAGTCGGGCCGTCCGCCTCGCGAATCAAAGTCGGCGATCACGTCGTCGCGGCCGCCCTTCGTCCGTGCGGTCAGTGCCGCGCGTGCCTCAAGGGCGCCGTGTGGGCGTGCTCGCAGCCCGACGCGCTGGACAGGGGCCCAGACGAGAAGCCCCGTCTCGAGGACGAGCACGGCGCTATCGGCCAGATGACAGGTTTGGGCGGCTTCGCCGAGAAGGTTCTTGTGCACGAAAATCAGTTGGTGAATATCGATCCGGCGATGCCTTTCGAGCAGGCCTCGATAATCGGATGCGCCGTGGCAACCGGTGGCGGCGTCGTGCTGAACGTCGCCAAAGTGCAGCCCGGTGAGTCGATCGTGGTCTTTGGTTGTGGCGGCGTTGGTCTCAACGCCATTCAGGTGGCAGCGCTGGCGGGAGCTACACGGATCATCGGTGTCGACATTCAGACCGACAAACTCGAGCTTGCGCAGAAGTTCGGTGCCACGGATGTCATCGATTCGACGAAGGTAGACGCAGTCGAGGCCATTCAGAAGCTGACCGAATCCGAAGGCGTCGATCATGCCTTCGTCATGGTGGGTGTCCCGCAGGTTACCCAAACTGCCCTCCAGATCCTCGGCCAGTCCGGCACGGTCTACCTCGTCGGCGGAATGTCTCCGGGTGCCGAGGTGCATCTGCACCCGTCTCCTGGAGACAGCTTGTTGCTTCCTTTTCAGCAAGGCATCAGAGGCACTTGGCTCGGTTCGTCGAACTTCTATCACGACATTCCGATGTACGTGGATCTTTACCTGCAGGGGCGGCTCAACCTCGACGACCTTGTCTCACAAACAATTTCCATCGACGACATCGACAAGGCCTACGAGGAACTGGAGCGCGGCGGAATCGCGCGCAGTGTGATCACATTCCCGGCTCAGTCTTGATCTTCGTCCGCATGTAGCGAGGAAAATGCCGTCGCGGACGGCATGCCCAGCGCGTTTCTGAGCGGGCGAGGACTCCRTCCGGTACCCGTCGCCAGCCGCGCTGGGCACAATCGCTCAAAAGAAACCTGGCCGTCGGAGATGGCGACTCCGACGGCCAGGAATTCTCGGTGGTTTTCCTACTTCTTGAAATGAACGATCTGGTCGGTCTTGCCGGTGCGGGTCTTGTTCACCCATTCAGGATCAGCAAGTAATGGGCGTCCGAGTGCAAGTAGGTCGAACTCGTCGCGTTCGAACTTTTCCACCACCAAGCGCAGCTTCTCGTCTCGGTCCTGGTCGTCGGCGGGGTCGTCCCCGACGAATGGGTGGTCTACTGCTACCGACCCGACCATGATCGCAGGTAGGCCCGTGATCTTCTTGGCCCATCCGGACAGTCCCATGTGCTGGTCGGCGGAGTTTTCCGAGGGGAAAGCAGGTAACCAGTGTCGACGTGTCGACAGGTGGAACATGTCGACACCCGCATCAGCAAGCGGGCACAGTATCTGCTCGAGTTCCGCGGGAGTCGACGCGACAGCCGCGTCGTACTGTCCCACTTTCCACTGCGAGAATCGATAAATGATCGGAAAGCCAGGTCCAAGCGCTTCCCGTACGGCGGAAACAGCTTCCATGGGGAACCTGACGCGGTTCCGGAGCGTGCCGCCGTATTCGTCTTCACGTCGATTCGTTTGTTCCCATATGAACGTATCGAGCACCATTCCGTGTCCTCCGTGGATTTCGACTCCGTCGAAGCCGAGGTCGGAAGCCAGCTTCGCTGATTCGACGTACGCGTCTTTGATTGCGTCCATGTCAGCACGAGTGAGGGCTCGTCCAAGGGGCTCACCGTCTACTCCGATGCCGGACGGTCCGACGGTGGGAACGTCCGGTTCGAATTCTGGTTCGCCGCCGCGCATCACGCCCATGTGCATCAGTTGACTGACGATCGCCGCATCTTCACCGTGAACAGCTTCCACGACCGAACGCCATCCCGCGGCGCTGTCCTTGCCGTACATGTGCGGCATACTCGCGCTGCTTCCGGCTGCGGGAGCTCGAACCAATGTTCCCTCGGTGATGATCATTCCGACCCCACCGGCCGCCCGCTTACGGTAGTACTCCACATTGTCGTGGGTCGGAATGCCCCTCGGTGAGCTTTCCCTCGTCATGGGAGCCATCACGAAGCGATTGCGCAGCTTCAGCGATGACACCGAGAATTCGCTGTACAAAGGCTCCAACGCTGCGCTGTGTACTGGGGGGTTGTTCTGCTCGCCCATGGCGTTCTCGAATCCTTCTTGTCGTTGAACTTCGACACTTGTGGGAGCGCCTGAACACCAGGAGAACCCACTTACTAGTTTGTTCATAATCAGATCGCGTAGGTGCGACGTCAGAACCGGAATTGCCCTCGCTGAAGTCGTGCGATTACCCGCGGAGTTCGTCGTCCTCGGACGTCAAGTTGTACACGCGACGCCCCAGCGTCAGAATGTCCTCGTCGGTGTACTGGTCTCGCGCAGCGAATACCTTGTCAGCAACCAGGTCGCGCTTCTTGGTTGCTGTTGCTCGGTTCGCTCGCTGTAATGCGAGTTCGAGGTCTGCGGCGGAGAGGTCGGTGCAGTAGGCAGGATTGCCAGGTTCCTGCCGCCACGACTCGTCGAGCGAGCCGGCGTCGATTGCGTCGAAACCGGTCTCGTCCACCAGTTTCATGGCCGTTGCCCTCCCCGCGCTGTCGTCACC
>NZ_JBFUHV010000049.1:0-57285 GCF_056402215.1 Rhodococcus sp. P4_B6
GGACACCGACCGCCTTGCCCGTCGCGTCCGAGGCCGCCCTCACGCGTTTGTAGTTCTCCTCGTGATCGGCGTGTTCGCCGTGGCTGAAGTTCAGCCGCGCCACGTCCATACCGCTTTCGACGAGTTCGCGAATACGGTCACCGGTGGCGGTAGCAGGTCCAAGTGTGCATACGATCTTCGTGCGTCGGTTCACGGCCTCGAGCCTAGTCGCCCCGCGCGCCCTTCTCCATTTAGACGACTGCCAGCGGAAGCGCCGTCGGATGCACCGGCGACGGGAGGTCCGACGCCCCTGTCAGGTACACGTCGACGGCGTGCGCCGCGGACCGGCCCTCCGCGATCGCCCACACGACGAGCGATGCGCCGCGATGTGCGTCCCCGCAGACGAAGACCCCGGGTGCGGTGGTCTGCCAGCCCGGGCCGCAGGAGAGCGCTCCGCGCCGGGTCGGCGACAACCCGTAGTCGTCGAGCAGCGGACCGAGATCGACGCCCTCGAAGCCAATCGCGAAAAGTGCCAGTTCGCACGGCAATTCGATCTCCTCGCCGACCGGCGTGATGATGCGTTTGCCGTCCTCGCGGGTGACTTCGACCTCGGCGAGCACCATGGACCGGACGTTCCCGTTCGCATCGCCGAGGAACCGCTGCACCGCGACCTGGTACCGGCGGACACCGCCCTCGGCGTGCGCGGGCGACGTCCGCAGCACCATCGGCCACGCCGGCCACGGCGTCGCCTCCTCGTCCCGTTCGGTCGGCAACTCCGGGTTGTAGTCCAGCAGGGTCACCGACAGCGCGCCCTGGCGGTGCGCCGTTCCGAGGCAGTCGGCGCCGGTGTCGCCGCCGCCGATGATGACGACGTGTTTGCCCTTGGCGGTGATGTCCGCGGGACCGTCGCCCTCGCATTCCTTGTTCGAGGTGACGAGGTGCTCCATCGCGAGATGAATACCGTTCAGCTCCCGGCCCTCGACGGTGGTGTTGTCGCGGGCCCGCAGCGCACCGATCGCGAGCACGACCGCGTCGAAGTTCGCGCTCATCTGCTCCACGGTGAGGTCGACGCCGACCTCGCAGTCGGTGACGAAGTGGGTTCCCTCGGCGCGCATCTGCATCAGGCGCTGATCGAGAATTGCCTTCTCCATCTTGAATTCCGGGATGCCGTACCGCAGCAGTCCCCCGAGCCGGTCGTCGCGCTCGTAGACGGTGACGTCGTGCCCCGCCCGGGTCAGCTGCTGAGCCGCCGCCAGACCGGCCGGACCGGAACCGACCACCGCGACCTTCCGTCCCGTGGCGATCATCGGCGGTGTGGGCACCACCGTCCCCGACTCCCACGCGACGTCCGCGATGGCCTGCTCGATCCGCTTGATCGTGACACTGCCCGTCGTGTGCGTGTCGGCGAGCGAAAGCACACACGCCGACTCACACGGCGCCGGGCACACCCGGCCCGTGAACTCAGGGAAGTTGTTGGTGGCGTGCAGCCGCTCGCTCGCCGCCGACCAGCGGCCGCGCCGCACGAGGTCGTTCCACTCCGGGATCAGGTTGCCCAGCGGGCAGCCCGCACTTCCCGAGTGGCAGAACGGGATTCCGCAGTCCATGCACCGCGCGGCCTGTTCGGACACCTCGGCGGACCGCTCCGCGGAACTCTGCGGCGCGTACACCTCGTTCCAGTCGTGTATCCGCTCCGCGACCGGACGCTTGCGCGCCTCCTTCTTGACGATGTGCAGAAAGCCCTGGGGATCAGCCACGTGCCGCCTCCATGATCGCGGTGTCGACGTCGAGTCCCTCCGCCTTCGCCATCCGGGTCGCGTCCAGCACCCGCTGGTAGTCCACCGGCATCACCTTCGTGAACAGCGCGGACCGCCGGGGCCAGTCGGCGAGCACCGACGCCGCGACCGCGGAACCGGTCCACCGGTGGTGCCGGGTGACGGCGCCGCGCAACCAGTCCAGATCGTCCGGGTCGGGTTGCATCAGCTTCACCATCGCCTGGTTCACGTCCTCCGGGTCCAGGTCGAGGACGTACGCGATGCCGCCGGACATGCCGGCCGCCATGTTCCGTCCGGTCGGTCCGAGGATCACGACCCGCCCACCCGTCATGTACTCGCAGGCGTGGTCGCCGACACCCTCCACGACGGCGGACGCACCGGAATTGCGCACCGAGAAGCGTTCGCCGACGCGTCCGCGGAGATAGACCTCCCCGGAGGTGGCGCCGTAGAGCAGGGTGTTGCCCGCGATCACCTGCGTCTCCGGGACGAACAGGACGTCGTCGGCGGGACGGACCACGATCCGCCCACCCGACAATCCCTTGCCGACGTAGTCGTTGGCGTCCCCGGTCAGGTCGATGGTGATGCCCGGCGGCAGGAACGCGCCGAGCGACTGCCCCGCCGAGCCGGTGAACGTGAGCCGGATCGTGTCGTCCGGCAGCCCGGCGGCGCCGTAGCGGCGGGTGACCTCCGCGCCGAGCAGCGTGCCGACGGTCCGGTTGACGTTGCGCACCGGCATCTCGATCTCCACGGCGTGGGCGTCCTCGAGGGCACCCTCCGCCAGCTGGATGAGCGTGCGGTCCAGTGCCCGGTCCAGACCGTGGTCCTGGTCGCGGTCCCGGCGTCGCTGCGGCAGCGGCTCCCCGTCCGGCCCGGTGGGCACGGCGAAGATCGGGGTGAGGTCGAGTCCGCGGTTCTTCCAGTGGGCGATCCCCTGCGCGGTCTCGAGGACGTCGGCGTGACCGACGGCCTCGTCGATGCTGCGGAACCCGAGGTTCGCCAGGTACCGGCGCGCGTCCTCGGCGACGAACCGGAAGAACTCCTCCACGAATTCCGGTTTGCCGGTGTACCGCTTGCGCAGCTCCGGGTTCTGGGTGGCGACACCGACCGGGCAGGTGTCGAGGTGGCACACCCGCATCATGATGCAGCCCGCCACGATCAGCGGGGCCGTCGAGAACCCGAACTCCTCCGCACCCAGCAGCGCCGCGACCACGACGTCCCGTCCGGTCCGCATCCCGCCGTCGCACTGGACGGTGATGCGGTCGCGGAGACCGTTGAGCACGAGTGTTTGCTGGGCGTCGGCCAGCCCGATCTCCCACGGCGCCCCGGCGTGCTTCATCGACGTCAGCGGGGTGGCGCCGGTACCGCCGTCGTTACCGGAGATGAGGACCACGTCCGCGTGCGCCTTGCTGACCCCGGCGGCGACGGTTCCCACCCCCACCGAACTGACCAGCTTCACGTGGACCCGGGCCCGATCGTTGGCGTTCTTCAGATCGTGAATCAGCTGCGCGAGATCCTCGATCGAGTAGATGTCGTGGTGCGGCGGCGGGGAGATCAGCCCGACCCCCGGCGTCGAGTGCCGGGTCTCCGCGACCCACGGATACACCTTGTACGCCGGCAGCTGGCCGCCCTCACCGGGCTTGGCGCCCTGCGCCATCTTGATCTGGATGTCGCTGGCGTTGATCAGGTAGTCGCTGGTGACGCCGAACCGCCCGCTCGCCACCTGCTTGACGGCGCTGCGGCGCGACGGATCGTACAGACGGTCGACGTTCTCGCCGCCCTCGCCCGTATTGGAGCGTCCGCCGAGATTGTTCATCGCGACGGCCATCGTCTCGTGGGCCTCGGCGGAGATGGAGCCGTAGCTCATCGCGCCGGTGTTGAACCGGGTGACGATCCGCTCGACCGGTTCCACCTCGTCCAGCGGCACGGGCGGGCGCACGCCCTCGCGGAACGTGAACAGGCCGCGCAGTGCGCCACCGGCCTCGGCCAGCCTGTTCACCTCCTCGCTGTACTTCGCGAACACCTCGTGCCGACCGGTGCGGGTGGCGTGCTGCAGCAGGAAGACCGTCTCCGGGGTGAACAGGTGCAGTTCGCCGTCGCGGCGGAACTGGTACTCGCCGCCGTCCTCGAGCCGCCGGTGGGCGAACTCGGCCGGGTTGTCCGGGTACGCCTGCCGGTGGCGGACGGTGACCTCGCGGGCGATCTCGTCGAGACCGGCGCCGCCCAGCTTGCTGACGGTGCCTGTGAAGTACTCCTGGACGAGGTCGCGGTCCAGGCCGATCGCCTCGAACACCTGCGCCGCGGTGTACGAACCGACGGTGGAGATGCCCATCTTCGACATCACCTTGAGCACACCCTTGCCGAGCGCGGTGAGGTAGTTCCGCACGGCGATCGTGTGCTCGACGCCGGTGAGTTCGCCCTCGGACACCAGGTCCTCGATCGACTCCATCGCGAGGTACGGGTTGACGGCCGCGGCGCCGTACCCGATGAGCAGCGCCAGGTGGTGGACCTCGCGGGCGTCCCCGGATTCGACGACCAGCGCCACCTTGGTGCGTTCCTTCGTCCGCACCAGGTGATGGTGCACCGCGGCGACCGCGAGCAGCGACGGGATCGGCGCGCGGGTGTGGTCGGAGTCGCGGTCCGAGATCACCAGCGTCCGGTAGCCGTCCGCGATGGCGGCGCTCGCCTGCGCCCGCAACTCCTCGATCGCCTCGGCCATCCCCGCACCGCCGCGCTCGACGTCGTACAGCGCGCGCAGCACCGCCGCGGCGAGCCCGGGATGGYTGCCGTCCGCGTTCACGTGGATGATCTTGTTCAGCTCTTCGTTGTCGAGCACCGGCCACGGCAGCACGATCTGCCTGCACGACGCCGCGGTCGGCTCGAGCAGATTCTGCTCCGGACCCATGACCCGCGACAGCGACGTCACGATCTCCTCGCGGATCGCGTCGAGCGGCGGGTTCGTGACCTGCGCGAACAGTTCGACGAAGTAGTCGTAGAGCAGCCGCGACCGCTGCGACATGACGGCGATCGGCGTGTCCGTCCCCATCGAACCGAGTGGCTCGCCGCCGGACGTGGCCATCGGGGCGAGCAGGATGCGCAGATCCTCCTCGGTGTACCCGAACGCCACCTGCCGCCGCACCACCGACTCGTGGTTGTGCTGCGCGTGCGGGCGATCCGGCAGCGTCTTCAGTTCGAGCAGACCGGCGTACAGCCACTCGGCGTACGGCCACTCCGCCGCGAGCCGCATCTTGATCTCCTCGTCGGGCACGATGCGGCCCTCGGACGTGTCGACCAGGAACATCTGCCCCGGCTCGAGGCGGCCCTTGGCCACGACCTCCGACTGCGGGACGTCGAGGACACCGCTCTCGCTCGCGAGGACCACCCGCCCGTCGACGGTCTGCCACCAGCGTCCCGGGCGCAGGCCGTTGCGGTCCAGCACGGCGCCGACCACGGTCCCGTCGGTGAACGTCACACACGCCGGTCCGTCCCACGCCTCCATCAGCGACGCGTGGTACTGGTAGAACGCCCGCCGGTCCGGGCACATCGACGTGTCGTTCTCCCACGCCTCCGGCACCATCATCATCACCGCGTGCGCCACGCTGCGGCCGGCGAGGTGCAGCAGTTCGAGCACCTCGTCGAACGACGCCGAATCCGACGCGTCGGGGGTGCAGATCGGATACAGCCTGCGCAGGTCGCCCGGGATCACCGCACTCGACAGCAACGCCTCGCGGGCGCGCATGCGGTTCCGGTTGCCGCGGACCGTGTTGATCYCCCCGTTGTGCGCGACGAACCGGAACGGGTGCGCGAGCGGCCAGGACGGGAACGTGTTGGTCGAGAACCGGCTGTGCACGATCGCGATCGCGCTCGCCATCCGCGGGTCGCGCAGGTCCGGGAAGTACCGCGCCAACTGGGACGTGGTCAGCATTCCCTTGTAGACGATCGTCCGGCTCGACAGCGACGGGAAGTACACGCCGCTGCCCTCCGACTCGATGTCGGGGGTGACCTGCTCGGCCCGCTTGCGCAGCGGGTAGACCAGACGGTCGAGGTCGAGCCCGCCGGGCCGGATCCCGCCGACGGCGGGTCCAGCGACGAACAACTGGCTCATGTGCGGAGCACAGGCGCGGGCCGTCGAGCCGACATCCGCGCCGTCCGGATCGACGGGCACCGGACGCCAGCCGAGGATCTGGAGGCCCTCCTCGTCCGCGAGGTCGGACACGCGTCGTTGCGCGGCCGCCCGCGCCTGCGGGTCCCGCGGGAGGAAGCAGATGCCCGCCGCGTACGTGCTGCTGCCGTCGTCCAGGGGCGCGGGGAGGTCGAACGAGGCGAGAGCCCCGAAGAATTCGGTGGGGAGCTGGAGCAGGATGCCGGCGCCGTCGCCGCTGTTCGGTTCGGATCCCGCCGCGCCGCGGTGCTCGAGATTCTCGAGAGCGAGGAGGCCGTCGGAGACGATGGAGTGGGAGCGGCGGCCGTGCACGTCCGCGACCATGGCGACACCGCAGGAATCGACTTCCTGGTCCGGGTCGTACAAGCCCTGGGGACCGGGCAACTGCGAGAACAGCACCGATATACCTCCACATCGGCCGGGAAGACCACCAGTGTGTGCGCTCCGCACGTGCTGTCGGCGGCCTCCGCTAGCGGGGTCGCCACGACGGGCGCTAACTGCTTTTCGGGGGTCTACCGGGACAGCATCGGCCCGTGAAGGTTGTTACCGGACATACATCCGGCGCGCTCAGCTTACCAGGACCGATACCCGGCAAGATATGCCGAATCGGGCCCGGAACGGGCGGTGGCCCGTGTCGCATCAGCAACACGGGCCACACGGTGTCCGGGGATCGTCACTGGTCCCGCAGGGGCCGTCCGTACTGGTCCTTCACGCTCCCGGTCAGCATCATGATGCCGTCGACCAGCGGCCAGATACCGCCGATTCCACAGGTCAGCCACGTCACGGCGATCTGCGCCACGGCGATGCCGGGCTGGTTCAGGTAGAACCGCCCGACGCCGAACGCGCCGAGGAAGATCTGCAGCAGCCCGGCGGTCAACTTGGACTTGTCGGAGTACGGCTCACCCGTCAGCGGGTGCCTGCCGAACGGCGCCGACGGATCGGCGTACGCGTTGTAGCCGGGGGCGTACCCGGGCGGCGGGTACCCCTGCTGGGGGTAACCCTGCTGCTGTCCGTACCCCGGCTGCTGGTACCCGGGCTGCTGGTAGTCCTGCGGCGATTGCGGAGCAGCCCCGTACTGCGCGCCGTAATTCGGATCCGGCGCCCCGTAGGTCGGACCGTCCGGCTGCTGGGGCTTCTCGTACCCGGTGTACGGCGCGGTCGGCGAAGTCGGCTCGCCCACGTTCGGGAACGGGGCCGTCGGCTCGGTTCCGCCCGGCGACGGGTAGGTGGGCGTCGACCCCCAGCCCGGGCCGTTACCGACACCCGAATAGGTGTCCCAGCCCGGTCCCGTTCCGGACGACCCCGGTGACGGCGTCGCGTCGGACGTGGCGGGCGGCTGGGACAGCGAGGCCTCGGCGGTGGCGTCGTAGTCGAAGGGCGAGCCGAATTCGGGCGGCAGGCTCGAGTCGCTGCTGTTCTCGGTGCCGTCGCTGCTCTTACCCAGGTCGACCTTGTGTGCGTCCTCGGATGCACCCTTGCCGGAATCGTCGGATGCTTTCCCCGGTTCAGTCATTCGCGTCATCCTTCTTGCTGTCGATGGTCTTCGTGCCCGCATCCCCGCCGGCACTCGCAGTGCTCGCGGCCTTGTCGTCCGATACCGACTCCGATGCGGACGCCTTCCCGTCCTCGTCCCTGCCCTCGACCTTCTTCTCCCCCTTCGCCGGTGCGGTCTCGTCCGGCTCCGCCGGTGCGGTGCCGTCCGCGACCGGTTCGCCGTCGACAGGCCGCAGGTCGGCCGGATCCTCGCGCCCCTTCGTGGCAGCGGAGAAGTACACCACGGCCGCGACGAACACCAGGGCGGAGGTGAACGAGTTCACGCGGACACCGGCGATGAGGCTCGCGTGGTCGCTGCGCATCAATTCGATCCAGAAGCGCCCGGCGCAGTACCCGGCTACGTACAGGGCGAAGAGGCGGCCGTGCCCGATGCGGAATCGGCGATCGACCCACACGAGCAGGATCACGATCAGCACGTTCCACAGTGCCTCGTACAGGAACGTCGGATGCACCACGAACGCGACCTCGCCGGTGGACACCCCGTCGATCAGCTGCGGAGACACCTGGCCGACGTCGTTGCGGCGCTCGAAGATCTCGAGCCCCCACGGAACGTCGGTCTCGCGACCGTAGAGTTCCTGGTTGAAGTAGTTTCCGAGCCGTCCGATCGCTTGCGCGAGCAGGATGGCGGGCGCGACCGCATCGCCGAGCGCCGGCAGCGGGATGCCGCGGCGCCGGCAACCGATCCAGGCACCGACACCGCCGAGCGCCACGGCGCCCCAGATGCCGAGGCCGCCCTGCCACACCTTCAGGGCGTCGACGGGGTCGCCGCCCTCCCCGAAGTACGTCGGCCAGTCGGTCATCACGTGGTAGAGGCGGCCGCCGATCAGGCCGAACGGCACCGCCCAGATGGCGATGTCGAGGACGGTGCCCTTCTCGCCGCCGCGGGCGACCCAGCGACGGTCGCCCCACACGATCGCGACGACGATCCCGACGATGATGAACAGCGCGTACGCGCGCAGGGCCACCGGTCCGACATACCAGACACCTTGGGGCGGACTCGGAATGTAGGCCAGTACGTCCACGGTGGAAGTCACGACGCCACGGTAGCGGAGCGAACGCCCTCGGCGAGTTCCTCCGTCAGCGAGCGCACCGCGTCCAGACCGCTCTCCGCCGCGGTGACCAGCGCGGATCCGACGATGACCGCGTCGGCGTAGGCGGCGATCTCGGCGGCCTGCGCGCCGGAGCGGACACCCAGTCCGACACCCACCGGAATGTCCGAGTGGGCACGGATGCGGGCCGTCAGTTCGGGTGCCATCGACGACACGGCGTCACGGGCGCCGGTGACACCCATCGTGGACGCGGCGTAGACGAACCCGCTGCTGGCGTCGAGGGTGATCGCGAGACGCTCCTCGGTCGACGACGGCGCGACGAGGAAGATCCGGTCGAGGTCGTGTTCCTTCGACGCCGCGATCCACTCACCGGCTTCCTCGGGGATGAGGTTGGGGGTGATCAGCCCGAGGCCGCCTGCGCTCGCCAGATCGCGGGCGAACTTGTCGACGCCGTACTGCAGAACCGGATTCCAGTACGTCATCACGACTGCCTTGCCGCCGGCGGAGGCGATCGCCTCGACCACCGTGAACACGTCGCGTACCCGGACGCCGTTCTTCAGCGCCGTCTCGGCCGCCGCCTGAATGGTGGGTCCGTCCATCACCGGGTCGGAGTAGGCGATGCCGACCTCGACGATGTCGCAACCGGATTCGACCATCGCCTTGAACACGTCGATGGATTCCTGCACGGTCGGGAACCCGGCCGGGAGGTACCCGACGAGCGCGGCACGCTTCTCCTCGCGGCACTGCGCGAACGTCGGGTCGAGGCGCGAGAGTCGTTCGCTCACTTGGCCGAACCTTCCTTGTCAGTCGTGGTGGTCTCGGTCGAGTCGTCCGGATCGAACAGTCCGAACCACTTGGCTGCCGTGTCCATGTCCTTGTCGCCGCGCCCGGACAGGC
Organism: Rhodococcus sp. P4_B6; assembly: GCF_056402215.1. Lineage (NCBI taxonomy): Bacteria > Bacillati > Actinomycetota > Actinomycetes > Mycobacteriales > Nocardiaceae > Rhodococcus > Rhodococcus sp. P4_B6. Next base: position 9,411 of record NZ_JBFUHV010000049.1, read on the forward strand.
TGACGACGATGATCGCGCCCTCCCCCAGTTCGCGGCCCAGTCGCAGTGCACCGGCGACGRCGTGGGCGGACTCGATGGCCGGGATGATGCCCTCACGCTCGGACAGCAGACGCAGCGCGTCCATGGCCTCCGAGTCGGTGACCGGCTCGTAGGTGGCGCGGCCGATGTCCTTGAGGAGCGCGTGTTCCGGGCCGACCCCGGGGTAGTCGAGGCCCGCGGAGATCGAGTGCGACTCGATGGTCTGGCCGTCCTCGTCCTGCAGCAGGTACGAGTACGCGCCCTGGAACGCGCCCGGGGTGCCTCCCGCGAACGTGGCGGCGTGCCTTCCGGTCTCGACGCCGTCACCGGCGGCCTCGTACCCGACCAGTCGCACGGACGGGTCGTCGAGGAAGGCGTGGAAGATGCCGATGGCGTTGGACCCGCCGCCGACGCACGCCGTCACGGCGTCGGGCAGCCGGCCGGTCAGCGCCTGCACCTGGACCCGCGTCTCCAGACCGACGACGCGCTGGAAGTCGCGGACGATGGTCGGGAACGGGTGCGGTCCGGCGGCGGTGCCGAAGCAGTAGTAGGTGTTGTGGGCGTTGGTGACCCAGTCGCGCAGCGCCTCGTTGATCGCGTCCTTCAGGGTCCTCGACCCCGACTCGACGGACACGACCGCCGACCCGAGCAGCCGCATGCGGGCGACGTTCAGCGCCTGCCGCTCGGTGTCGACGGCGCCCATGTAGATGATGCATTCCAGACCGAGGAGCGCGCAGGCGGTGGCGGTGGCCACGCCGTGCTGGCCGGCACCGGTTTCTGCGATGATGCGGGTCTTGCCCATGCGCTTGGCGAGCAGCACCTGCCCGAGCACGTTGTTGATCTTGTGCGAGCCGGTGTGGTTGAGGTCTTCGCGCTTGAGGATCAGCCGCGCCCCACCGGCGAACTCGCTCATCCGCGTCGCCTCGAAGATCGGGGACGGACGGCCGGTGTAGTCGCGCTGGAGGCGGTCGAGTTCGTTCAGGAACGACTCGTCGCCGCGCGCCTTCTCGTACTCGGCGGTGACCTCCTCGATCACCGCCATCAGTGCCTCCGGCACGTGCCGTCCGCCGTACACGCCGAAGTGTCCTCCGGCATCGGGGTCGTGCGTCGTACGCTCGGCGATTCCGGCGCTGGCAGGCGGCAGATTGCCACCCTTGAAGACGGTTTCCTGATTACGTGAAGTCACAGGTCCAGTCTGCCTCGAGGCCGGGTTCCGCCGCCGTCCGGGTCAGGTCCGCCGGGGCGACCTCAGCGCGACGGCTTGGGGCAGGACGGGTGCGCGCCGGCGTTGACCAGATCGGCCACCGCCTTGCGCGGATCACCGCTGGTGACGAGGCCTTCGCCGACCAGCACCGCGTCGGCTCCCGCACCGGCGTACGCCAGCAGGTCGGCCGTGCCGCGCACCCCGGACTCCGCGATCTTGATGATCTCGGTGGGCAGCCCGGGAGCGATCTCGCCGAACGTGTTCTTGTCGACCTCGAGCGTCTTGAGGTTGCGCGCGTTGACACCGATGACCTTGGCGCCCGCCTCGATCGCCCGGTTCGCTTCTTCCTCGGTGTGGACCTCGACGAGGGCCGTCATGCCCAGCGACTCCGTCCGGTCGATCAGCGACGCGAGCGCGTCCTGCTCGAGGGCGGCGACGATGAGCAGCACCATGTCGGCGCCGTGCGCGCGGGCCTCGTGGATCTGGTAGGGCCCGACGATGAAGTCCTTGCGGAGGATCGGGATGCTCACCGCGCGGCGGACGGCGTCGAGGTCCGCGAGGGACCCCTGGAACCGGCGCTCCTCGGTGAGCACGCTGATCACGCGGGCGCCACCGGCCTGGTAGGCGGCGGCCAGTTCGGCGGGATCGGCGATGTCGGCGAGCGCACCCTTCGAGGGGCTGGCGCGCTTGACCTCGGCGATGACTCCGATGCCCGGCTCGAGCAGGGCGGCCGCGGCATCGAGGGCCGGCGGTGCGGCGGCGGCGGCAGCCTTGACTGYGGCGAAGTCAAGGACGGCTTCGCGGGCGGCGACGTCGGCGCGCACCCCGTCGAGAATCGAGTCGAGAACGGTCATCGTGGCCCGAGTCCTTTCTGGGCAGAAACCCGATGTGAGGAACATCATCAGGGGTGAAGCCAGCCTAGATGGCACTCTGATTGTGTTTACGTCCGGGTACCCGGGTCTTCGTCCGAACCGTCAACTTGGTCGACAGGTTCGGCTTTCTTGTCTTCCACCGTGGGGTCCTCCCCCGCGTCCAGGGCGTCCCAGAGCATGCGCTGGGTGACGGGACCGTCGGCGGAATCGGCACCGGCCTTCTTCGCTGCGTCACGTCGCGCACCCGGGCTGTCGTACTTGGAGGACAACCCCGCCCGCACCCTCGGCCTGCGGACCAGTTCCACCGCGGCGGCGAGCGCCGCCAGGGCCCCCACCAGCACGAGAACGGCGGGTCCGGCGTGCACGGACACCGACTGGACCTCGGCCCGGCCCGGCAGCTCGGCCAGCCGAGCCGCCTCGTCGTCGGAGGCGCCGGACACGAGCAACCCCACCGCCGGGACGGCGGCCGCGACGGCCACCACCGCGACGAGCACACCCAGCACGCGCAGGGCCCAGCCCTTCACGGCGAACGACGCGGCGATCGCGGCGACCAGGGTCAGCGCCAGCGGCGTGAGCGCCGCCGCCCACGTGCCGCCCACGAGCACCGACGTGCGTTCCTCGCCGAGCCCGTCGGAGGAGGTGACCTCCACCCACGTCATCCGTGAGGCGCCCCACAGGCACACTGCGGCGACGGCGAGGAGCAGCACCGCGATCATCGATCGGCGGCGCCCCGCCCGCGCGGGGTCCCGGGCCGGCTCCGACGCGTCGCTCACTGCGTGTCGCCTCCCAGGGTCTTCAGCGTGTGCGCCGCCGCGATCGCGCTGAGCACAGCCATCGCCTTGTTCCGCGCCTCGGTGTCCTCGTATTCGGGGTTCGAGTCGGCGACGACGCCCGCGCCTGCCTGGACGTACCCGATGCCGTCCTTGATCAGGGCGGTGCGGATCGCGATGGCCGTGTCGGCGTCACCCGCGAAGTCGAGGTACCCGATGATGCCGCCGTAGATGCCGCGGCGGGTGGGTTCGAGTTCCTCGATCAGCTGCATCGCCCTGACCTTCGGCGCTCCCGACAGGGTGCCCGCCGGGAAGCAGGCGGTGACGGCGTCGAGGGCCTGCTTGCCGTCCGCGAGGTGACCGGTGACGGTGGAGACGAGATGCATCACGTGGCTGTACCGCTCGATGTGGCGGTAGTCGTGGACCTTCACCGTGCCCGGTTCGCAGACGCGCCCCAGGTCGTTGCGACCCAGGTCCACGAGCATCAGGTGCTCCGCGTTCTCCTTCTCGTCGGCGAGCAGGTCTTTCTCGAGCAGGATGTCCTCCTCCTCGGTGTGCCCGCGCCACCGGGTGCCCGCGATCGGGTGCGTGGTGGCCACGCCTTCCGACACGGTCACCAGCGCCTCCGGGCTCGAGCCGACGATCGAGAACGCGGTCTCGTCGTCGCCGTTCGGCACGTTGAGGAGGTACATGTACGGGCTGGGGTTGGACGCGCGCAGCATCCGGTAGACGTCGATCGGGTCGGCGGTGCAGTCGATCTCGAAGCGCTGCGACAGCACCACCTGGAAGGCCTCGCCGGCCTCGATGTCGCCGACGAGTTTCTGCACGTCGGCGCCGAACCCTTCGGTGGTGCGCTGACGGCGGTAGTCGGGGGCGGGTTTCGCGAACGTGGACACGGTCGACGACGCCGGGGCCGACAGGGCGTGTGTCATCCGGTCCAGCCGCTCCACCGCGGAGTCGTAGGCCTCGTCGACGCGTTCGTCCGTGCCGTCCCAGTTGACGGCGTTGGCGATCAGGGTGATGGCGCCCTCATGGTGGTCGACGGCCGCGAGATCCGTCGCCAGCAGCATCACCATCTCGGGGATCTGCAGGTCGTCGGTGGCGTGCTCGCCGATGCGCTCGATGCGCCGCACCGCGTCGTACCCGAGGAAGCCGACCATGCCGCCGGTCAGCGGCGGCAGATCGGGCAGCCGCTCGCTTCGGAGTAGTTCGAGGGTCTGGCCGAGGGCGGCGATCGGATCGCCGCCGGACGGCGCGCCCGCGGGAACGTTGCCGTACCAGGCTGCTTCACCGTCGACGACGGTCAGTGCGGCGGGACTGCCCGCGCCGATGAACGACCATCGCGACCACGATCGGCCGTTCTCCGCCGACTCGAGCAGGAAGGTGCCGGGCCGGTTCGCCGCCAGCTTGGTGTAAGCAGACAACGGTGTTTCCGCGTCTGCCAGCACCTTGCGCGTCACCGGGACGACCCGGTGTTCGGCGGCGAGAGCGTGGAACTGCTCACGTGTGGTGGTCGAGTCGGACCCGCCGTCGGCCGGGGTGGCGGCGGACTCGGGTGCGGGAATCGTGGTGGGCTCGCCGTGCATGCCGACCATCATCCCAGGCGCACTCGCACCGTCTGCGTGCGCGGGTAGCCTCGGCACCCATGAAGCCAGGTCAGCTCGCACCGGAATTCACCCTGCCCGATCAGGACGGCATCGAACGATCGCTGTCGAGCCTCCTCGAGGACGGCCCCCTCGTGCTGTTCTTCTACCCCGCGGCGTCGACGCCGGTCTGCACCGCCGAGGCCTGCCACTTCCGGGACCTCGGAACGGAGTTCTCCGCCGTGGGGGCGTCGCGCGCCGGGATCAGCACCGATGCGGTGGCGAAGCAGGCGTCGTTCGCGCAGGCGCAGTCCTTCGATTACCCGCTGCTGTCGGACGCCGACGGAGCCGTCGCGGAGCAGTTCGGCGTGCGCCGCGGACTGCTCGGCAAACTCGCCCCGGTCAAGCGGTCGACGTTTGTCATCGACACCGACCGCACCGTGCTCGAGGTCATCTCGAGCGAGTTCCGCGCGAACACGCACGGTGATCAGGCACTGGCCTTCCTCCGGACGCGTCAGGACACCTGAATCGACCGCTTGGCCAGTCCCATCCAGAAACCGTCGATCACCTGCCGGGGAATCTGCTCGGGGTCGCTCGACGCGCCGAGCGTGACGAAGAGCGGCGCGAAGTGCTCGATCGTCGGGTGTGCGTAGGGCATGCCCGGCGCGAGCGAGCGGAAATCGATCAGCGAATCCACGTCGCCCGCGGCGAGACGCTCGTCCGCCCAGGCGTCGAACTCCGAGGACCAGCCCGGCGCCTTCGCGTCGGGTGACGGGTCGCGCAGGAACGGCAGTCCGTGGGTGGTGAATCCGGACCCGACGATCAGCACGCCCTGCTCGCGCAGGGGACGCAGCCGCTCACCGAGGTGCAACAGCCGTTGCGGATCGAGGGTCGGTAGCGAGATCTGGAGGACCGGGATGTCGGCATCGGGGTACATGACCGTCAACGGCACGTAGGCGCCGTGGTCGAGGCCGCGATGCGGCTGGTGCGACACGGTCTCGTCGTCCGGCATCAGGGACACGACCTGCGCCGCGAGTTCGGGGGCGCCGGGCGACTCGTACGTGGTCCGGTAGAACCGTTCGGGGAAGCCCCCGAAGTCGTAGACGAGGGGGGTGCCGGTGGTGGTGGATCCGATCGTGAGCGGCGCCGATTCCCAATGTGCCGACACCATGAGAATGGCCTTGGGCCGTGGCAGGTCGCCCGCCCACTTCGCCAGCTGCGACACCCACAGGTCGCTGTCCACCAGCGGTGGCGCACCATGGCTGAGGAACAGTGCGGGCATGGTGGCGGTCATCGCGACTCCTTCGGATCGAGATCCCTCATCGAGGACGCCGGCCGGATCACCGCCGCCTCAATGTTGAACCTTCAAGTTACTATAGGAGTCAACCCGTGGGCGCGGCAACTATTCCCCGGGCACGAATCGGYCCCGCGGCGTGCTAACTATGGAGGACACGCTGCACACGCGTGGAGCGACGTACGGACGGAGGACACCACCGATGAGTGGTAACGACGAGGGCACGTCGACAGAGCCCGGCACCCGATGGCTCGACGCAGAGCAGCAGGAGGCCTGGCTCACCCTCATCGCACTGGTCACCCGGCTCCCCGCCGCACTGGACACCCAGCTTCAACGCGACTCGGCACTCACCCACTTCGAGTACTTCGTCCTCGCCTCACTGTCCGGCGAATCGAACCGGCGCCTGCAGCTGTCCCTGCTCGCACAGCGCGCCAACGCGTCCCTGTCCCGGCTGTCCCACGTCGTCACCAAAATGGAGAAAGCCGGCTGGGTGCGCCGCGAAAGCATCCGCGGCAGCCGCGGCTCCGACGCCGTCCTCACCGACGAAGGCATGGCCAAGGTCGTCGAGGCCGCGCCGCCGCACGTCGAATCCGTCCGGTCACTGATCTTCGACGGCCTCTCCGCCGACCAGGTCCGTCAACTGTCCGAACTGTCCGGCGCCATGCTTACCCAACTCGACAAGAGCATCGCCTCGGGAACCGGCAAGGCCTGACCGCCGCTCACCCCAGCGGCGTCCCGACAGCTCACCCCAGCGGCGTCCCGACAGCTCACCCCAGCGGCGTCCCGACAGCTCACCCCAGCGGCGTCCCGCCGACTCCCCAGCTGTCGCGCGGCACCTCGGTGATCGTCACCCACACCGTCGCCGCATTCTTACCCGTCGCGTCGGCGTACGCCTTCGTGACGGCCTCGATCGTGGCACGCTTCTGCTCCGCCGTGAGCCCCGGCGTCTGACTGATCTGAATAAGTGGCATGCGGACATCCTGCCCGAGGGCATACGAACATCCCGCCGAGGGCCGCTGCGCTAGTCGGCGGCGAGCAGGACGTCCGAGTCGAAGCAGGTGTGCGTGCCCGTGTGGCACGCCGCCCCCTCCTGGTCGACGACGAGCAGCACGGTGTCGCCGTCGCAGTCGAGCCGCACCTCGTGGACGTACTGCGTGTGACCGGACGTCTCGCCCTTCACCCAGTACTGCTGACGGGAGCGGGAATAGTACGTGCCCTTACGGGTCTCGAGGGTGCGTGCGAGGGCCTCGTCGTCCATCCACGCCACCATCAGGACGTCGCCCGTCGACCTTTCCTGCGCGACGGCATTGAACAGTCCCGCCTCGTTGCGCTTGAGCCGTGACGCGATGGCCGGGTCGAGACTCATCGGACGGTGATCCCTTCTGCACGCATGGACTTCTTGACGTCGCCGATCGTCATGTCGCCGAAGTGGAAGACACTGGCGGCGAGGACGGCGTCCGCGCCGGCTCCGACGGCGGGTGCGAAGTGCTCGACGGCGCCCGCTCCCCCGCTGGCGATCACCGGCACGTGCACGGCAGCGCGGACCGCGCGGATCATCGGCAGGTCGAAACCGGCCTTCGTGCCGTCCGCGTCCATCGAGTTGAGCAGGATCTCCCCTACGCCCAGTTCGGCGCCGCGGACCGCCCACTCGACCGCGTCGATGCCGGTGCTGCGCTTGCCGCCGTGGGTCGTGACCTCCCACCCCGACGGGGTGTCCGGTTGGCCCTGCGGCACGGTGCGCGCGTCCACCGACAGCACGATGCACTGGGAGCCGAAGCGTTCGCTCAGTTCGCGGAGCAACTCGGGCCGCGCGATCGCGGCGGTGTTGACGCTCACCTTGTCGGCGCCGGCACGCAGCAACCGGTCGACGTCCTCGACGGTGCGGACACCGCCGCCGACCGTGAGCGGGATGAACACCTGTTCCGCCGTCCGGCTGACCACGTCGAGCATGGTGCCCCGGTCAGCGGTCGACGCGGTGACGTCGAGGAACGTGAGCTCATCGGCGCCCTGGGCGTCGTACGCGGCCGCCAGTTCGACGGGGTCGCCCGCGTCCCGCAGGTTCTCGAAGTTGACGCCCTTGACGACGCGTCCGGCATCGACGTCCAGACACGGGATCACTCGAACCGCCAGAGTCATTGCGTACGCCCTCCTGAAGGCTCGGAACGGGGATCACCCAGTGATCCGAGGATATCGAGAATTTCGCCGTGCACCCCGGGCGCTCCGGCGAGCACCGAATCGGACATCACCGTCCAGGGCTTGCCGCCCAGATCGGTCACCACACCGCCCGCGGCGCGCACCAGCGCCACACCGGCCGCGTTGTCCCACGCATTGTGGCCGAACACCACCGCACCGCCGAGTATTCCGGCCGCGGTGAACGCGAGGTCGACCCCGGTGGACCCGTGGATCCGGATCCGCGAGGACACCCGGCTGAGCTGCGCGAGGACCTGCAGCCGGTACGCGCCGGGGATCCGCCCGCGACTGTCGATGTTCAGCGCCCCCAAGCCCACGATCGAYGACGCCAGCGACGTGCGGCCGAGACTCGGCAGCGGCTGACCGCCCTCGAGCAACGGGCCGTCCGCGACGGCCGCGTAGCGCCGCCCGACGAGCGGCAGCCACGTGAGACCGAGAACGGGAACCCCGTCGTCGAGGAGCGCGAGCAGCGTGCCCGCGGTGGGCAGACCGGCCGAATAGTTGAAGGTGCCGTCGATGGGGTCGAGCACCCAGACGGGTCCACTGTCGAGGTCGGGTCCGCCGAACTCCTCGCCGTGGACGTCGATGCCGGTCCGGTCACGCAACTCGCCGGTCAGCCGCTTCTCGAGTTCGAGGTCGACGGCGGTCGCGAAATCGTCGGGGCCCTTGTGGACGGCGCTGGGCGCACCCACCCCGGAGACGAACCGGTCGTGCACTCCGTCGAGCAGCTCACTGGCGACGGCGAGGAGTTCCCGGGGATCGCGGGACAGGGCCATGGCGCGAACTCAGCCCGAGACCGCGGCGAGCGCCTCGGGGAGGGTGAACCGCCCCGCGTACAGCGCCTTGCCGACGATGGATCCCTCGACGCCCTGGTCGACGAGTCCGGCGATCGCCCGGAGGTCGTCGATGGTGGACACACCACCCGAGGCGACGACGGGGGCGTCGGTGGCCGCGCAGACCTGCGCGAGGAGTTCGAGATTGGGGCCGGTGAGAGTGCCGTCCTTGCTCACGTCGGTGACGACGTAGCGGGAGCAGCCGTCCTTGTCGAGCCGGGCGAGGGTCTCCCACAGGTTCCCGCCCTCGGTGACCCACCCGCGGCCGCGAAGCTGGTACTCACCGTCGACGAGGCGCACGTCGAGACCGACGGCGATCTTCTCGCCGTACTTGGCGATGGCGCGGGCACACCACTCGGGGTTCTCGATGGCGGCGGTGCCGAGGTTGACGCGACCGCAGCCGGTGGCCAGTGCGGCCTCGAGCGACGCGTCGTCGCGGATTCCGCCGGACAGTTCCACCTGAACGTCGAGTTCCCCCACCACGTCGGCGAGGAGTTCACGGTTCGAGCCGCGACCGAAGGCGGCGTCGAGGTCGACGATGTGGACCCACTCGGCACCGTCGTTCTGCCATGCGAGGGCGGCATCACGAGGCGAGCCGTATCCGGTCTCGCTTCCTGCCTCCCCCTGGACGAGGCGAACAGCTTCACCGTTGACGACATCTACAGCAGGCAAAAGGACCAGGCTCACGTGCGACAACCCTAGTCGCTCAGCGGTCGGAACCCGGCTTCGGGTCCTCGGGGTCGCGGCCGTAGGCGTTGCGGGTCATGCGTTTCGACACGTAACCCATGGCGGCGATCGCACCGGCGACGCCGAGCAACCCGACGATCAGCCCGAGGACGGGGCCCGGTTTCAGCACCAGAATGATCACGGTCGCGAGGACCAGGACCGCGGTCGCGGCGCCCATCGCGTACACGGCGAGCCTGCCGATCGACAGGTCGCCGCGCCCGTCCCCGGGTTCGGTCACAGACTGCGAACCCAGTTGCGGAGCAGTTCAGCGCCCGCGTCGCCGGACTTCTCGGGGTGGAACTGGGTGGCGGACAGTGCGCCGTTCTCGACGGCGGCGAGGAACTTGCCGCCGTGATCGGCCCAGGTCAGGGCGGGCGGCGCCAGCCGCTCCGGCGTCGGCAGTTCCCAGGTCTGGGCAGCGTACGAGTGGACGAAGTAGAACCGGGTGTCGGGATCGATACCGGCGAACAGCGTGCTGTTGCCCGGTGCCTCGACGGTGTTCCACCCCATGTGCGGCAGCACGTCGGCCTGGAGCCGTTCGACGGTGCCGGGCCATTCGCCGCAGCCTTCCGCCTCGACGCCGAACTCGACGCCGCGTTCGAAGAGGATCTGCATGCCGACGCAGATCCCCAGGACCGGCCGTCCGCCGGCCAGACGCTGACCGATGATCCGCTCCCCCCGCACCGCGCGGAGCCCCTCCATACACGCCGCGAAGGCGCCGACGCCGGGAACGACGAGACCGTCGGCCGCGAGTGCGACCTTGTGATCGGACGTGACCTCGACGCGCGCGCCGGTCCGGGCCAGAGCGCGGGTGGCCGAATGCAAGTTGCCGGAGCCGTAGTCGAGGACGGCAATCGTGGAGACGGTCATGACACAACCTTATCCGGCGGCCGAACGACGCCGGAGGGCGCGGCCGACGACCGTTCCGGCGGCCGGGACCACCGCGACCGCCGTCGCCGCGACCCCGAACACCCAGGAATACCCGGCCACCGACGCGACGGCTCCGAGCGCGAGGGAACCGAACCCGGTGCCGGCGTCGAACCCGATGTTCCATCCGGCGCTCGCCGAGCCGAATCGGGCCGGTCCCGCGGCGGTGAAGATCATGACGAGCGACTCGTTCTGCACCGCACCGAACCCGAACCCGAATGCCAGCGCCGCGCACACGAGCAGCGGCACGGGCGCCGCTGCCGCCGCGGCGACGGCGAACAGGACCAGGCCGAGGCACACGAACGTCAGGGCGGGAATCAGGGCACGGCCCACCCCGAGCCGGTCGGAGAACGATCCCGCGGCGTACCGCCCGATCAGCGTCGCCCCGCTCGACACGGCGAGGATCACCCCCGCGAGCGACGCCCGCTCCGAGATCGCGATCGGCAGCAGGCTGGACAGACCGCCGAACGCGGCCGCCACGATCGCGATCGACAGCCACGGGGTCAACACGGCGGCGAGCGGGATGCGATCGTGCGACGCGCGATCCGCGGGGGCGTGGATCGCGGGGAGCCGCGTGACCGCGACGACCGCGAGCGCGGGAATGAGAGCGCCGATCACGAAGACGGGGGTCGCGGACCAGTGCGCCATGATCGCGAGCCCCGCCGGCAACCCGACCATCTGCGCGGCGGCCACCGCGATTCCCTGCGCACCCGTCGCGCGGCCGAGCATCTGCCGCGGAACGAGTTCCGCGACCAGCGCACTGCTCGCGACGGTGAGCATGCCGAAGCCCGATCCCCGGACGGCCGACACCGCCAGCACCGGGATCGCCTCGGTGGAGAGCAGGAGGAGAAGCGACGGCGGCCCCAGCAGCATGCAGCCCGCGGCGAGCACCCACCGGTGCCCCCATCTACGCAGGAGCCGGGGCACGCCGAGTTGGGTGGCGACGGTCGCGGCCATGAACACGGCCGTCACGCTGCCGGCGAGAGTGTCCGAGCCGCCGGACAGCGAGACGATCAGCGGAACCACCGGCAGCAGCACCGCCCAGCCGCCGAACGCCGCGGCGCCCATCACCATCGCGGTGGGCAGACCGCGGGTGCGGAGCAGGCCGCGGCGCTCCCCCACTGCGACCGGCACTACAGCAACCTGAGAACGCCCGCCACGGCTGCCAGCACCGCCAGTGCCAGCAGCACGCCCGAGGCCAGTTTGTTGAACTTCCACATGGAGTACGCGCCGCCCGCCGCGATACCCGCGGCGATGAACAGGACGTAGACGAGGACGACGCTCACGAATGCGTCCGGTTCACAGGCTGCCCTTGGTGGACGGCACGCCCGTGACGCGGGGATCGGGTTCGACGGCCTCACGCAGTGCACGGGCGACGGCCTTGAACTCGGCCTCGGTGATGTGGTGCTGATCGCGCCCGTAGAGCACGCGCACGTGCAGGGCGATGCGCGCGTTGAGTGCGATCGACTCGAACACGTGCCGGTTGATCACGGTCGCGTACGGCACCCCCGGGTACCCGCCGATGACGGCGTGCAGCAGGTGCTCGGGTTCGCCGGTGTGGACGCAGTACGGTCGCCCGGACACGTCGACCGACGCGTGGGCGAGCGTCTCGTCCATCGGGATGAACGCGTCACCGAACCGGCGGATGCCCTTCTTGTCGCCGAGGGCCTGCCCGAGCGCCTGTCCGAGCACGATCGACGTGTCCTCGACCGTGTGGTGCGCCTCGATCTCGATGTCGCCCTTCGCGTGGACGGTGAGGTCGAAACTCGCGTGGGAGCCGAGCGCGGTCAGCATGTGGTCGAAGAACGGAACCCCGGTGGAGACGTCGACGATGCCGGTGCCGTCGAGGTTCAGTTCGACGGTGATGCTCGATTCCTTGGTGGTGCGCTCCACGCGGGCGATGCGGTCGGTCATCCTCGGTCTCCTGAGCTGGTGAGTTCGGTGGAGGCGATCTCGTCGCTCGCCACGATGAAGGCGTCGTTCTCGGAGGCCAGCCCGACGGTGGCGCGCAGGTATCCGGGGATCCCGACGTCCCGGATCAGCACTCCGCGGTCGAGGTAGGCCTGCCAGGCTCGGGCACTGTCGGTGAACTCACCGAACAGGATGAAGTTCGCGTCGCTGGGGATGACGTGGAAACCCGTGTCCTCCAATGCCTTCGACACCCGCACCCGCTCCGCCGCGAGGGCGTGCACGCTGCCGAGCGTCTCGTTCGCGTGCCGCAACGCCGCGCGGGCAGCGGCCTGCGTGACCACCGACAGGTGGTACGGCAGCCGGACCAGGAGCAGCGCCTCGATGAATGCCGGTGCGGCCGCGAGGTATCCGAGCCTGCCGCCGGCGAACGCGAACGCCTTGCTCATCGTCCGCGACACCACCAGCTTCGACGGGTACTCGTCGATCAGCGTCAGGGCGCTCGGTGCGTCGGAGAATTCGGCGTACGCCTCGTCGACGATCACGATGCCGGGCGCGGCGTCGAGGACACGGCGCAGTTCCGCGATGCCGACGCTGTGCCCGGTCGGGTTGTTGGGGCTGGTGACGAACACGACGTCGGGCCTGCGTTCGGCGATCGCCGCGGTCGCGGCCTCCACGTCGAGCGCGAAGTCGGCGCGCCGGAAGATCGGCAGCCACTCGGTCTCGGTGCCGTCCGCGATGATCGGGTGCATCGAGTACGACGGCACGAATCCCATCGCGCTGCGACCGGGACCGCCGAACGCCTGCAGCAGCTGCTGCAGGATCTCGTTGGACCCGTTGGCCGCCCACACGTTGTCGACCGTGACCGGCACCCCGGTCTGGCGAACGAGGTACGCGGCGAGGTCGGTGCGCAGCGCCACCGCGTCGCGGTCCGGGTAGCGGTGCAGTTCGCGTGCGGCCTCCCGCACGGACTCCGCGACGTCGTCGACGAGCGCCTTCGTCGGCGGGTGCGGGTTCTCGTTGGTGTTCAGCTGAACGGGGACCGTCAGCTGCGGCGCCCCGTACGCCGACTTGCCGCGCAGATTGTCGCGGATCGGCAGGGCGTCGACCCCGATCGACGAACCGGGCACGTTCGCGGCGGTCACCGCAGCGCCTCGAACCGCAGCCGCACGGCCTCACCGTGGGCGGGCAGGTCCTCGGCGTTCGCCAGGGTGATGACGTGGCCGGAAACCTCCTTCAGCGCGGATTCGGAGTAGTCGACCACGTGGATGCCGCGCAGGAACGTCTGCACGCTCAGGCCCGAGGAGTGCCGGGCGCAGCCCGCGGTGGGCAGGACGTGGTTGGACCCGGCGCAGTAGTCGCCGAGGCTGACCGGCGCCCACGGCCCGACGAACACCGCGCCCGCACTGGTCACCTTCGCGGCGACGGCGGTGGCGTTCTCGGTCTGGATCTCGAGGTGCTCGGCGGCGTACGCGTTGACCACCCGCAGCCCGGCCTCGACGTCGGAGACCAGGACGGTGCCCGATTGGGTGCCGGACAGCGCGGCGGTGACGCGCTCCTTGTGCTTGGTGATCTCGAGCTGCGCTGCCAGGGCGGTGTCGACGGCGTCGGCGAGTTCGACGCTGGACGTGACGAGCACGCTGGCGGCCATCACGTCGTGCTCGGCCTGGCTGATCATGTCGGCGGCGACGTGCACCGGGTCGGCGGTGTGGTCGGCGAGGATCGCGATCTCGGTGGGGCCCGCCTCGGCGTCGATGCCGACCAGGCCGCGGCAGAGGCGCTTGGCGGCGGTCACGTAGATGTTGCCGGGGCCGGTGATGAGGTCGACGGGGGCGAGTTCGGCACCGTTCGTGTCGGTGCCGCCGTAGGTGAGCAGGGCGACGGCCTGACCGCCGCCGACGGCCCACACCTCGTCGACACCCAGCAGGGCGGCCGCGGCGAGGATGGTCGGGTGCGGCAGACCGCCGAACTCGGACTGCGGTGGCGACGCCACCACGAGCGAGCGGACGCCGGCGGCCTGCGCGGGCACCACGTTCATCACGACGCTGGACGGGTAGACGGCGTTGCCGCCGGGGACGTACAGCCCGACGCGGTCGACGGGCACCCACCGTTCGGTGACGGTGCCACCCGGGACGACCTCGGTGGTGGTGTCGGTGCGGCGCTGGTCGGCGTGGACCTTGCGGGTGCGTTCGATCGCGACCTCGAGGGCGGCGCGGACTGCGGGGTCGAGTTCGTGGAGGGCGCGGTCCAGCTCGGCCTGCGGCACCCGCACCTGCGCGGGGCGGACGCCGTCGAACTTCTCACTGAATTCGAGGGCGGCGTCGGCGCCGCGTTCACGGACCGCCTCGACGACGGGGCGAACCTGATGCAGGACCGCGTCCACATCCACTCCACCTCGAGGAAGTGCGGCGCGAAGTTCGGCCGTGGAAGGGGTACGACCACGAAGGTCGGTGCGGGCGAGCATGAGAGGTCCTCTCTGCGACTGTCGGGACACGGTGTCTCGGACGAGCGGACTGTTCTGCGGAGAACAGGGCTCGACACCGATTATCCAGGATAGGCGCACCCCGTTTTCACCGGTCGGCGGCCGACCGGGTTTCAAGTTCGGTGGCCGCGCATGCAACAGCACCCGCCGGCGTGACGCCGGCGGGTGCTGCACTGTGCTGCGCGTCGTCCCGGCCGCGGGAATCCGGCGGCCTAGAGACGGGTCGAGTGCAGGAACCTCCTCGCCAGGTTCTCCTCGGTCGACGCGCCCGGCGTCCACTCGGTGATCCAGGGGCCGGTGCCTTCGCTGGGGTCGACCACTCCCCGCTCCAGCCACGCGTACCGTCCTTCGAGGATCGAGCGCGCGACCTGCTTGTCGGCGTCGTCGGTGTTGTGCCACAGACCGTCGAACAACTTCTCGACCCGCAGCGCCGCCTGTCGGCAGAACACGTCGGCGAGTTCGTAGGCCGCGGCGCCCTCGGCCTCGTTCTCCTCCCGCTGCATCTCCGCCTTGACGCAGGTGGCGGACATCGCGAACAGTTCGGCGCCGATGTCGACGACCCGGCCGAGGAAGCCCTGCTGTTTCTCCAGGGCAGCCTGCCACCGGGCCATTCCGTAGAACGTGGAGCGGGCCAGCTTGCGGGAGTGCCGTTCGACGAAACGCAGGTGCTTGGCCAGGACGCCGAATTCGCCGAACGACGTCGGCACCTGTCCCTTGCCCGCCACGAGTTGCGGCAGCCACTTCGCGTAGAAGCCGCTCGCCTTGGCCGCCGCCCGGGCCTTCGCACCGGTGTCGGCGTGCGGGTCGGCGAGATCGCCCGCCGCTGTGAGGTGCGCGTCCACGGCCTCGCGCGCGACCAGCAACCGCATGATCTCGCTGGACCCCTCGAAGATCCGGTTGATGCGCAGGTCGCGGTCCAGCTGCTCCACCGGCACCGCCCGTTCACCGCGGGCGGCCAGCGACGCCGCTGTCTCGTATCCGCGACCGCCGCGGATCTGGATCAGCTCGTCGGAGATGACGCAGGCCATCTCGGACGACCACAGTTTGGCGAGCGCCGCCTCGATCCGGATGTCGTTGCGACCCTCGTCGTTCATCTGCGCCGACAGGTCCACGACCGCCTCGAGCGCGTACGTGGTCGCGGCCATGAACGACAGCTTGTTGGCGACGGCCGCATGCTCGGCGATGGCTTTGCCCCACTGGACGCGGACACCGGACCATTCGCGGGCGATCTTCAGCGACCACTTGCCTGCGCCCGCACACATCGCCGGAATCGCCAGCCGGCCGGCGTTGAGGGTGGTGAGTGCGATCTTCAATCCGTCGCCCTCCCGCCCGATCAGGTTCTCCCGCGGAACGCGCACCTTGTACATACGGGTGACACCGTTCTCGATCCCGTGCAGTCCCATGAACGCGTTGCGCCGTTCCACGGTGATTCCCGGGGTGTCCGCCTCGACGACGAAGGCGGAGATGCCGCCGCGATGGCCTTCGCTCTTCGGTACCCGCGCCATGACGACGAGCAGTTCCGCGACGACGCCGTTGGTCGTCCACAGCTTCACGCCGTCCAGTTCGTAGGCGGCACCGCCCTCGATGGGTACCGCCGAGGACGCCAGCCGCGCCGGGTCGGACCCGACGTCGGGTTCGGTGAGCAGGAACGCGGAGATGGCGCCGCGGGCGCAGCGCGGCAGGAATTCGCGCTTCTGCTCCGGGGTGCCGGCCAGCTTGAGCGGTTCGGGGACGCCGATCGACTGATGGGCCGACAGCAGCGCGCCGAGGCTCGGGTGCACCGACGCGACGAGCATCAACGCCCGGTTGTACGCGACCTGGGAGAGTCCGAGGCCGCCGTACTCCTCCGAGATCTTCAGGCCGAAGCACCCGAGGTCGGCGAGGCCGCGGACGTATTCGTCGGGAATGCGGGACTGCGATTCGATGACACTGCCGTCCATCTCCTCGCAGTATGCGTGGAGGCGAACGAGGAATTCTTCGGCCTTGGCGGCGTCCTCGGCAGCCGGCCGTGGGAAGGGATGAACCAGATCCAGCCGGAACCGTCCGAGAAACAGTTCTTTCGCGAAGGAGGGTTTGTCCCAGCCGGATTCCCTCGCCTCCTCTGCGACTGCTCGTGCTTCTTCCTCGGTGACCTTCGGAGCTGAGGTGTCGACCATGACGCGCCTCCTACTGGCGGGTAGTCCTACTCGCCAGTATCCCCCAATCGGCGCACTCGGGACAGCGTTTCCGCTACTGTTCGGCCGGTGCGGACTCCCACGCGACTCCTGGGTGCCGGCGCGGTCCTGCTGTGCTTGCTGAGCCCCGCCGCCGCGGTGCACGCCGCCCCTCTCCCCGACGACTTCCTGTGGGGTGTGGCGACGTCCGGGTTCCAGTCGGAGGGTTCCTCCCCGGACAGCAACTGGCGGCGGTATTCCGACTCCGGCCGCACCCACGACGTGATCGGCACCTCCGTCGACTTCCGGCACCGGTACGCCGAGGACATCACAAGCGCAGCGGACCTGGGTGTCGACGTCTTCCGGTTCGGCGTCGAGTGGGCGCGCCTGCAGCCCGCGCCGGGCGTGTGGGACGAGACCGAGCTGCGGTACTACGACGACGTCGTCCGCGAGATCACCGGCCGCGGCATGACCCCGATGATCACCCTCGACCACTGGGTGTACCCCGGATGGGTCGCCGACCGGGGAGGGTGGGCGAACCCGGAGATCGTCGACGACTGGCTCGCGAACGCGCAGAAGGTGATCGAGCGCTATTCCGGTGTGGGCGCGCTCTGGATCACGATCAACGAGCCGACCGTGTACGTGCAGAAGGAGCTGTCGTTCGGCGGCATCGGCCCCGACCGGGCGCCGCGGATGCTCGACCGGCTCGTCGAGGTCCACCGCCGCGCATACGACCTGATCCACGAGAACGACCCGGGCGCCCGGGTCAGCAGCAATCTCGCGTACGTCCCGGCCGCCATGGACGCGCTCGACACCACATTCGTCGACCGCGTCCGCGACAAACTCGACTTCCTCGGCGTCGACTACTACTACGGCCTCTCCCTCGACAACCTCACCGCGGTGAGCGCGATCACCGACGCGTTCTACGACATCAGTCCCCAACCGGACGGCATCTACCACGCCCTGATGCGGTACACCCGCAAGTTCCCGGGACTACCGCTGTACGTCGTGGAGAACGGCATGCCCACCGACGACGGGAAACCCCGCCCGGACGGCTACACCCGGTCCGATCATCTCCGCGATCACCTCTACTGGATGGAGCGGGCGCGGGCCGACGGCGCACCGGTGATCGGATACAACTACTGGTCGATCACCGACAACTACGAGTGGGGCACGTTCCGTCCCCGGTTCGGCCTGTTCACCGTCGACGCTCTGACCGATCCCACCCTCACGCGGCGGCCGACCGATGCGGTGGCGACCTACCGGGACGTCGTCGCGAACGGGCTCCCGCCCGGCTACGAACCGGGCCGTCGCGCCGGAATCTGTTCCCTCGTCGATCCGCCCCTCAGCTGCACGAATCCCCCGTAACGGGAACACCGCGGGACGCGACGTACGATCAGCTCGTGTCGTGGCAGATGTGGTGTGCAGTGCTCGGGGCGTCCTGCGTG
The DNA here is from genome assembly GCF_056402215.1 of Rhodococcus sp. P4_B6. Classification (NCBI taxonomy): domain Bacteria; kingdom Bacillati; phylum Actinomycetota; class Actinomycetes; order Mycobacteriales; family Nocardiaceae; genus Rhodococcus; species Rhodococcus sp. P4_B6. The sequence continues at coordinate 27,819 of NZ_JBFUHV010000049.1, forward strand.
ATCAGCCTGTCGCCGGGTGCGGGCGCGATCGCGTCGATGGCCACCGGAATGCGATTCGGGTTGCGGCGCGGCTACTGGAACATCGCCGGTCTCCAGCTGGGGTTGCTGTTGCAGATCGCGGTGGTCGCCGCGGGGCTCGGAGCCCTGCTCGCGAACTCGACCCTCGCGTTCACCGTGATCAAGTGGTTCGGCGTCGCGTACCTGGTGTATCTCGGCGTCCGGCAGTGGCGGGCGAGCGCGACCGATGTGTCCGGCGTCGACGGCGAGGTCGCCGAGACCAGCGGGCCCGCGATGACGCTGCGCGGTTTCCTCGTCAACGCCAGCAACCCGAAGGCCGTCGTCTTCATGCTTGCGGTGCTCCCGCAGTTCATCACCCCGTCGGCGCCGCTGCTCCCCCAATACCTGATCATCGCCGCCACCATGGTCGCGGTCGACGTCGCCGTCATGACCGGCTACACCGGCCTGGCGTCGAAGGTCCTGCGGCTGATGCGTTCACCGCGCCAGCAGCGGGCCACCAACCGGACGTTCTCCGGGTTGTTCTTCGTGGCGGCCACGTTCCTGGCGACCATTCGCCGTGCCGTCTGACCCGTGAGTACTTCTCAACCGCCGGCGGTTGAGAAGTACTCACGGGTGGGGTCACATGTCGAGGCCGAGATCCAGCACGGTCACCGAATGGGTGAGCGCGCCGACCGCGAGGTAATCGACTCCGGTCGCGGCGTACTCGGCCGCGACGTCCAGCGTGAGACCACCCGACGATTCCAGCCTGGTGGCGGGGGCGTTCGCGTCGCGGCGCTGCACGGCGATCTGGGTCTGCCACAGCGGGAAGTTGTCGAGCAGCACCAGTTCCACGTTCTCGGCGAGTACCTCGTCGAGTTGCGCGAGGCTGTCGACCTCCACCTCGCATTCGATGTCCGGCGCCGCGGCGCGGACGGCCCGCAGTGCCGCCACCACCGAACCCGCGGCGGCGACGTGGTTGTCCTTGATCAACGCGGCGTCGCCGAGACCCATGCGGTGGTTGACGCCGCCGCCCACCCGGACGGCGTACTTCTGCAGCGACCGCAGTCCCGGCAGCGTCTTGCGGCTGTCGCGGATCTTCGCCCCGCTGCCCTCGACCGCATCCACCCACGCGGATGTGGCGGTGGCGATGCCGGACAGGTGGCAGACCAGGTTGAGCATCGTCCGTTCCGCGGTGAGCAGTCCCTGCGTGGGCGCGGACACCGTCAGCACGGCCTGGCCGGGCACGATCCGGGTGCCGTCGGCGACCCTGTCGAGGACCTCGTAGCGGCCCGCCCCGATCACCTCGTCGAGCACCAGCAGTCCCACGTCGAGGCCGGCGACGGTACCGTGCGCACGGGAGACCACGGACGCCTTGGCGACCGCGTCGGCCGGGACCGTGGACGCGGACGTCACGTCGGGTCCGTACCGCAGGTCCTCGTCCAGGGCGAGGCGCACGAGCGTACGGACCTCGTCCGCATCCAGACCGCCGGGAAGGACGTGGTCGGCCATCACAGCACTCCTGTCAGTTGGGGTTGGAGAAGCTCGAGTTCGCCGCCGCGCAGGCGCACGTGCGTGCTGCGGCGCCACTCGCCGGACGTCTCCGGGTAGTCGCTGCGGGTGTGGCATCCGCGACTTTCGGTGCGCGCGCCTGCGGCGAGCACGAGCGCTGCCGCCGTCAGGGTCAGCGCGGCGTCTTCGAGCGCGGTCTGTCCCTCGGGCACCGTGCGCGGCGCGGCGGCGAGGGCGGCGGCCACCGCCTCGAGGCCTGCGCCGTCCCGGACGACGGAGGCGTTGCCGGTCATCAACTGCTGCACCAGTTCCCGCGGCGCGGACGACAGTGCGTGGCGGCCGGGATCGGCCGCCTCGACGCGTAGGTCGGCGCGTTCGACGGCTGCGGCGCCGGCCCGTTCGCCGACCACCAGGCCTTCGAGGAGGCTGTTGGAGGCCAGCCGGTTCGCGCCGTGCAGCCCGGTGCGGGCCACCTCCCCCGCCGCGTAGAGGCCGGGGACCGAGGTGCGTCCGTCGACGTCGGTGACCACGCCGCCGCACGAGTAGTGGGCGGCGGGGGCGACCGGAATCAGCTGTTCGCGCGGGTCGATCCCGGCTTCCAGGCAGGACGCCGTCACGGTCGGGAACCGCTGCGCGAACCCGGACAGGTGACGCGCGTCGAGGTAGACGTGGTCGTGTCCGAGTTCCCGCAGCCGCGACGCGATGGCCCGCGACACGACGTCGCGGGGTGCCAGGTCGCCGCGCGGATGCACGCCGGCGGTCACCGAATCGCCGTTGGCGTCGACGAGGATCGCGCCCTCGCCGCGGACGGCCTCGCTGATCAGCGGGCGCCGGCCGAGACCGCCGGGGGTGAACAGCACGGTCGGGTGGAACTGCACGAACTCGAGATCGGCGACGGCCGCGCCTGCGTCGAGTGCGAGGGCGATGCCGTCGGCGGTGGCGCCGGGCGGGTTGGTACTACAGGCGTACAACTGCCCGAGTCCGCCGGTCGCCAGGAGAACGGCGGGTGTGTGGATCACGCCGAGGCCGCGCGGGGAGTCGACGAGCACCCCGGTGACTCCGCGTGCATCGGTGAGCACGCAGACCGCGGAACTGTCGAACAGGACCGGAAGCCCGGCCGCGCCCAGCGCGCGCTGCACCTCCGCGCCGGTGGCGTCGCCGCCGGCGTGGATGATCCGCCGGGTGCTGTGCCCGCCCTCGCGGGTGCGCGACACGGTGCCGTCGCGGCCGCGGTCGAACACCGCACCCAGATCGGTCAATGCGGCCACGGCGTCGCGGCCGCCGGCCACGATCGACCGCACGGCGTCCTCGTCGCACAGGCCGACGCCGGCCTCGCACGTGTCGGCGACGTGAGAGTCCACCGAATCGGTGACGGCGTCACCGACCACGGCGATGCCGCCCTGCGCGTACTGCGTCGCGGTGTCCGTCGCCCCACCCTTGCTGACGGTGAGCACGGTCAGCCCGCGCAGTGAGGCGGTGCGTGCGGCCGTCAGTCCGGCCACACCACCGCCCACCACTACGAGGTCGGCGTGCTCTTCCCAGGAAATCCCCCGGGCCGGGCTGCTCACTCGCCGCCGCCCGGGTTTCCGATCTCGATCATCCGCTGCACCGACTTGCGGGCACGCTCGGCGGTCGCGAGATCGACGTGAACCTCGTCCTTGCCCTCGAGCAGGCAGCGGAGCAGGGCGGCGGGGGTGATCATCTTCATGTACGGGCAGGACGCGCGGTCGTTGACGGCCTGGAAGTCGACCTCCGGCGCGGCCTTGCGCAACTGGTGGAGCATCCCGACCTCGGTGGCCACCAGAACCTGCTTGGCCCCGGTGGCGCGGGCGGCGTCGAGCATGCCGCCCGTCGACAGGATCTTCACCTTGTCCTCGGGCACGAATCCTTCACCGGCGAGGTAGAGCGCCGAGGTGGCGCAGCCGCATTCGGGGTGGACGAAGAGTTCGGCACCGGGGTGCGCCTTGGCCTGCGCGGTGAGCTCGTCGCCGTTGATGCCGGCGTGGACGTGGCACTCGCCGGCCCAGATCTGCATGTTCTTGCGACCGGTGACGCGCTTGACGTGGGCGCCGAGGAACTGGTCGGGCAGGAACAGGACCTCGCGGTCGGGGTCGATCGACGCGACCACGTCGACGGCGTTGGACGACGTGCAGCAGATGTCCGTCAGACCCTTCACCTCGGCGGTGGTGTTGACGTACGACACGACGACGGCGTCGGGGTATTCCGCCTTCCACTCGCGCAGCTGATCGGCGGTGATCGAGTCGGCGAGCGAGCAGCCCGCGCGCTCGTCCGGGATCAGCACCGTCTTGGCGGGGCTGAGGATCTTCGCGGTCTCGGCCATGAAGTGCACGCCGCAGAACACGATGGTGTCCTCGGGGGCTTCGGCCGCGATGCGCGAGAGTGCCAGCGAGTCGCCGACGTGGTCGGCGACGTCCTGGATGGCGGGCAACTGATAGTTGTGTGCGAGGAGGGTTGCTCCCCGCTCACGCGCCAGCCGTTTGATCTCGGCAGCCCACTCTTCGCTCGCCTCGACGCCCGCGTAACCGCCGGGACCGTCCTGAATCTGCGGGTTGGTACCCGCCCACAACGTCGTGGTCGTCATGGCTTGCTCCTTCACCGTGAACTCGGGCGGGCTGGCCCGAATTTCCGCAATCGAGGTTTTCGACTTAGGATCGAAAACATGCCCAATAGTAACACCACGCATGAAGTGCTTACCGCGGTGTTCCAGGTTCGCCACTTTCCCGACCACATCGCCGCAGGTCACAGCGGTGATGCGCGTCACGCGGCGGGCACCGGCGAGCTCGCCGTGCTGCTGTGGCAACGGGCCCTCGATCCGCAGGCCGGCGCATGGTCGCTGCCCGGCGGACTCCTCCACGAAGACGAGGACCTCACGACGTCCGCGCGACGCCAGCTGGCCGAGAAGGTGGACGTGCAGGAGGTCTCGCACCTCGAGCAGCTGTCGGTGTTCAGCGATCCGCGACGGGTGCCCGGTCCGCGCACCATCGCGTCGACGTTCCTCGGGCTCGTCCCCCTCCCCGCCGACCCGCAGTTGCCGCCGGACACCGCGTGGCATCCGGTGTCCGCCCTGCCCGAGATGGCGTTCGACCACGGCACCGTCGTCCGGCACGCCCGGACCCGCCTCGCGGCCAAGCTCTCTTACACCAACATCGCGTTCGGTCTGGCGCCCGACGAGTTCTCCATGTCGACGCTGCGCGAAATCTACTGCGCCGCACTCGGTTACCAGGTGGATGCGACCAACCTCCAGCGCGTCCTCGGACGCCGCGGGGTGCTGACCCCCACCGGCAACACAGCACCGTCCGGCCGCACCGGCGGTCGCCCGGCCGCCCTCTACCGCTTCACCGACTCCACCCTGCGGGTGACGGACGAGTTCGCGGCGCTTCGACCGCCGAGCTGAATCCGATCGTCAGGCGGCCGCGGATCCACCTTCTTGCGTGGTGCGCCGCCGCCACGCCGACGCGACCGAGGGCTCCGCGCCGAGCACCGAATCGATGCGGCCGAAGCGGCCGAGAACGCGGTCGAGAAACTGCTCGACCTGGCGGGGGTCGTCCGGATCGGCGGCGACCGCGAGGAGTCGGTGACCGGACATGCCCGGCATGATCCGGGCCAGTTCCGCGACCGTGCGTGCGGTGACCGCAACGCACCAGCCCGAATCGAGCAACTCCTGCGCGGTACGCCTGCCCTGCTCGCTGCCGGCGGCAGTCACCACCACGACACCACGGGCCGAGCCGGCTTCGTCGGTACGCATCATCTTCGCCTCCTGGGGATCGACATTTCCGACTCCAGGTAAGCGCCAGTACTCGAGACTGCGACGGGAGTGCGCTGTGAGATCGCCGGGAGACGGTGTCACGCCCGGGCGAGACCCCGCCAGAACGTGTCGGATGCGGCGGTGACCACTTCGTCCACCGGCGCGTCGTCGAGCATTCCCCCGGCGGCGAGGGTCGCGATCCCGTGGAAGGTCGCGAACGCGACCAGGGCGATGCGCGAGGCGTCCCCGGGTCCGATGTCGCCCGCGGCCTGGGCCTCGGTGACGATCCGGACCGTCAGGTCCATCGAGGTGTGGCCCGCCTCCACGACCTGGGAGGCGGCCCCGGGCGCGTGCTTGTTGCCGTACATCAGGGCCAGCAACTCCCGGTGCGCGAGCGCGAAGGTCACGTAGGCGTCGGCGAGCGCCGCGAAGCGGGCCCGGGCATGGGGTTCGGCCTGGTCGACCGCGCGTTCGAGGGCGGCGGTGAGCCGCCGGAAACCGGATTCGGCGAGTGCGTCGAGCAGCGCCTGACGGTCGCGGAAGTGCTTGCTGGGTGCGGCGTGACTGACCCCGGCCTCTCGGGCGAGCTGTCGCAGGGACAGGCCGTCGACGCCGTCCCGCTCGAGGGTGCTCTCGGCGCGTGCGAGCAGCACCTGGCGAAGACTCCCGTGGTGGTAGGGCTGTTCGGCGGCGGACACGGCGCAAGCCTAGCAAAATGTTGTCATTGACTACATAGATGGCACTGACTACATTCGGAATCACCCCACCGCTAGGAGCAGACATGCCTTTCGACGCATCCGGAACCACCGTCCTCATCACCGGCGCGAGCGCGGGCCTCGGTGCCGAATTCGCCCGCCGGTTCGCCGGGCGCGGCGCCGACCTCGTCCTCGTCGCGCGGCGCGCCGACCGGCTCGAACAACTCGCCGCCGAACTCCGCGCCGCACACCACGTGACGGTCACCGTGCTCCCGTTCGACCTCGCGGCACCCGGCGCAGGCGCGCGGTTGCGCAGCGAACTCGCCGCGCGCGACATCCGCGTCGACTCGCTGATCAACAACGCGGGATTCGGGACGCACGGAGACTTCGCGTCCGCCGACATGGAGCGGCTGACCTCCGAGATCCAGCTCAACGTCACCACCCTCGTCGAGTTGTCGCACACGTTCCTGCCCGACCTGCTCCGGGGACGCGGCGCACTCGTCAACGTGGCGAGCACCGCCGCGTTCCAGCCGACGCCGGGCATGGCCGTCTACGGGGCGACGAAGGCGTTCGTCCTGAACTTCACCGAGGCGTTGTGGGCGGAGGCGCGAGGAACCGGCCTCACCGTGCTCGCCGTCTGCCCGGGCCCCACCCGCACCGAATTCTTCGACGTCGTCGGCTCCGACGACGCCGCCGTCGGCCGCATGCAGACCGCCGACCAGGTGGTCGCGACGGCGCTGCGAGCCCTGGACCGGCGCAGCACACCGCCGAGCGTCGTCTCCGGGCTGATGAACTGGGTGTCGTCGGTCAGCACCCGCTTCGCGACCCGCCGCATCGGCGCTCTCGCCAGCGGGCGCCTGCTCGGTGACGTCCGGATGCAGGCCTCCGTCACCCGGTAAGCGTCACGAAGTCACCGTCGCGTCGCGCTCCTCCGGCTCGTCGAGTTCGACCGGCGCATCACCGACGCCGAGATCGTCGTACGGGTTGAGCGCGGCGAGCACCAACGTCACGACGCACGCGACGAGCGGTTGGAAGATCAGCACCAGCGGGGTCCCGATCCCCGGCGCGACCGCCACGACGGCACCGGCGGTCGAGGTGTCGGGATCGGGGAAACGCAGGGCCGCCACACCGATGCCGCCGAGGGCCATCACACAGGCCCCGGCCACGCTGCCGGCGAGTACAGCGCCCAGTGCCACCGGTCCGCGACTTCGCCGCGCCGTCCACGCCGCGACCGCGGTGAGGATGCCGACCACCAGGCCGGCACACGCGAACATCCCGATCGCGTCGAACCGGTGCACGCTCTCCCCCGTCAGCGACACCCCGCGGTCGGGGGACACCACCAGCAGATGTTCGGGTGGTGCCAGGAGTCCCCACAGCACCCCGGCGAGCACGCTCGCCACCACCGTCCCGCAGAAGATTCCGGCGGCAGATCGAACCCTGAAGCGCGGGAGCGTGGTCACGCGTGCGACGCTACCGCCGTCCGCGGCAGATCGAGTCGAACACACCGTGGCGGGAACATTTCGCCCACCAGCCGTCGGGGCTGATCTGCACCACCATCCGGCGGCCGCACGCCTCGCAGAAGCGGGGCGGTTCCAGCCCGAGTTGCGCGGCGGTGGAGACCGTGTCGTCCACACCGGCCACCACGCGGCGGCCGGTGTACGGGTTGTAGCGCTCCTCCAGACCGTCGGCGTCGCCCGCGGTCGTCTCCATGGTCGTCACAGGGTGTCGTTCAGGGCCTTGATCGGCATCTGCAGATCGACGAGCAGGTCGAGGTCCTGTTCCGCCGGACGGCCGAGGGTCGTCAAGTAGTTGCCGACGATGACGGCGTTGATGCCGCCGAGGATGCCCTGCTTGGCACCGAGGTCGCCGAGGGTGATCTCGCGGCCGCCCGCGAAGCGGAGGATGGTGCGGGGCAGCGCGAGCCGGAAGGCGGCCACCGATTTGAGAGCCTCGCTCGCCGGCAGCACCTCGAGGTCGCCGAACGGGGTTCCCGGACGCGGGTTGAGGAAGTTCAGCGGAACCTCGTCGGGTTCGAGTTCGGCCAGGTTGGCCGCGAACTCGGCGCGCTGCTCGAGGCTCTCACCCATGCCGAGGATGCCGCCGCAGCACACCTCCATGCCGGCTTCGCGGACCATGCGGAGGGTGTTCCAGCGTTCGTCCCACGTGTGGGTGGTGACGACGTTCGGGAAGTGGGACTTCGACGTCTCCAGGTTGTGGTTGTAGCGGTGCACCCCCATCGCGGCGAGCTGGTCGACCTGTTCCTGGGTGAGCATGCCCAGCGAGCAGGCGATCTGGATGTCGACCTCGTTGCGGATCGCCTCGATACCAGCGGCGACCTGGGCGAGCAGCCGCTCGTCGGGCCCGCGGACGGCGGCGACGATGCAGAATTCGCTGGCACCGGACTTGGCGGTCTGCTTGGCGGCCTCGACGAGCGACGGGATGTCGAGCCACGCGGCGCGCACCGGCGACTGGAACAGCCCGGACTGCGAGCAGAAGTGGCAGTCCTCGGGGCAGCCGCCGGTCTTGAGGCTGATGATGCCCTCGACCTCGACCTCGGGGCCGCACCACTTCATCCGCACGTCGTGCGCGAGGGCGAGCAGGTCCTCGAGGCGGTCGTCGGGAAGTTGCAGGACTTCGAGCACCTGGCTCTCGTTCAGCGCTTCGCCGCGCTCGAGAACCTGCTCACGCGCGAGGGCGAGAATGTCTGTCTGTACCGGGGCCGAGGTCACACGTATCTCCTGGAAAACGGGCCGATCACGTGCCGTGAGTCGACGGAACCGAAAAATTGAACACCGTACAAGTTGAACGGTGTTCACGTTAGATCCGTGATGGAATACTGTCAAAGCCGGAGCAAGCTTTTCGACGAGATTGGGAGATCACACAGTGCAATTGCGACGCGGCGACGTACTCGACGGCGCAATGGCCATCCTCGACGAGTTCGGCCTCGCCGACCTCACGATGCGCAGACTCGCAACGGCCCTCGGCGTGCAGCCCGGCGCGCTGTACTGGCATTTCCCCAACAAGCAGACGTTGCTCGGTGCCCTCGCCGACAAGATCCTCGAAGACGTCGACGCCCCGGTCACGGCGCCCGGATGGGACGCGGAGTTCACCGAACTGGCGCATCGGCTGCGCACAGCGCTGCTCGCCCACCGTGACGGCGCCGAACTGGTCTCCGCCACCTACGCGTCCCGCATGACCAACTCCCGGGTCCGGGAAAGCTTCGCGGCCGTGGGTCTGCGATCCGGGCTGTCCCGCGAACACGCCGAACTGTCGTCCTACTCGCTGCTCTACTACGTCCTCGGCCACACGGTCGACGAGCAGTCGCGGGCGCAGATGGAATCGGCAGGCGCTCTCACCCGCGCCGCGCTCTCCCCCGACGCCCCGCAGTCGCAGATCGCGGCGTACGACGAGGATCTCCTCGACGGCGATCCGGCGGTGCGGTTCGACTTCGGTTTGTCGCTGTTCGTCGACGGAATTCGCGCGCGACTGAAAGACTCCGCCCACCGCCCGTGAGCGGGCACAATTGAGTGGACACCGCGCCGGCCACTCGCGGACCGCGCGGCGCCTCCCACGGCCCAGGGACGGACGCGATGACGTCTTCGCTCGGCCGCCGCGCCGGAACGGCCCTCGCGGCGGCACTCGCACTGTCGCTTCTCGGCGCGCCCACCCCGGCGCCGGCGCAGACCGCGGTGGGCGATCCCGGTGCCGTCGTCGCCGAGACCCCGGTGGCGCCGGACGCGCGGCCGGCGGGTGTCGCCGAGGCCACGTACGTCACGTACTGGACGACAGGGCCGATGAACGAACCCGCGCTCAGCACCGGCGCGGTCCTGCTGCCACCCGGTGACGCGCCACCCGGCGGATGGCCCGTGGTGTCCTGGGCCCACGGAACGGTCGGCATCGCCGACGCGTGCGCGCCGACGGTGACGGGGAAACTCGCCGGACCGTACGTCAAGGCCTGGCTCGACCAGGGGTACGCCATCGTCGCAACGGATTACGTCGGCCTCGGCACACCCGGCGTGCACCCGTACCTGGACGGACCCACCGAGGCGCACAGCGTGATCGACATGGTGCGCGCGGCGCGGGCCGTCACGCCGTCCCTGTCGAACCGGTGGGTCGCGATCGGTCAATCGCAGGGCGGCCACGCCGCTCTCGTCGCCGCCTCGATGGCCACCACCTACGCACCCGATCTCGACTTCCGCGGCACCGTCGCCACCGGTGCCCCGTCCAATCTGGAGAACCTCGCGCCCCTCGTCGGCCCAGGTTTCCCGCAGATCCCCCTCACCGGGAGCACGGTGTTCGTGGCGTACGCGCTCGCGGGACTGCGGGCGTCGCGGCCCGACCTGGACGTCGACAGCTACCTCACCCCGCTCGGCGTCGACGTCCTGAATCGTGTGGAGTCGCTCTGCTACGAGGAGGCGGCCCCGCAACTCGCCGGCATCTCCATCGGGCAGTTGATGTCGCGCCCCCTCGACGACCCGGCGGTCCTGGCGGCGCTGCGCACCACGCTCGGAGTCCCCGTCCGGGGCTACGACCGGCCGTTGTTCATCGGTCAGGGATTGTTCGACGACGTCGTCCCCATCGCCCTCACCTGGAAGTTCACCGCCGACCTCACCGCGAACGGGCAGCAGTTCCTCTTCCGGACGTATCCGACGGGCCACCTCACGACCATGCCCGCGTCCCTGCCCGACACCACCGCGTTCGTCCGGAGCCTGTTCGGCTGAGATTCACTGGTAAGACCACTTGACCTCTTACCTGTAGCCGTTCTAGTGTCGGGTCATGATGTTCGAGCCGATCGCGCGGAAATCCGCCTCCACCGAAGTCTTCGACCAGATCACCGCGCGCGTACTCGGCGGCGACCTCGCCGCCGGCGAGGCCCTGCCCAGCGAGCGGCGCCTGGCCGAGGCGTTCGGGGTGTCCCGGCCCGCGGTCCGGGAAGCGATCCAGAAACTCGCCCAGGCCGGGCTCGTCGAGGTCCGGCAGGGCGACGCCACCTCGGTCCGCGACTTCCGGCAGCACGGCGGGCCCGAACTGCTGTCCCAGCTGCTGATCCGCGGCGGTGAACCCGACTGGGCGGTGGTCCGCAGCATCCTCGAGGCCCGGCGGATGATCGGCGTGCAGATCGCCCGGCTCGCCGCGGACCGGGCGACCGAGAAGTCGGCCGCAGCTCTCCGCGAGGCCGTGGATCACCTTGCTGCCGAGAGCGATCCCGTCGCGCAGCAGGTCGGCGCGCTGGCCTTCTGGGAGCGCGTCGTCGACACCGCCGATTCCATCGCGTTCCGGCTCATCTTCAACAGCCTCCGCAACGCGTACGAACCGACCATGACCGCGATGGCCGCCGTGATGGTCGCGGAGGTCGGCCGCGCCGACCTGTACCACCGGCTTGCGGACGCCATCTCCGCACACGACGAAGACCTCGCGGCGCACACCGCCACCACCCTGCTCGACCTCGGGACGGCGGCCGTGACCGCCGTGATCGACACACTGCAACACCACGATTCGGAGAAGGACACATGACCACGACACCTCCCGCAGATCGCCGCCAGCGCAGGTCGATCACCCTCCGCGACGCCGCAGACCAGTTCCGCCGCCACCCGTCCCCGTGGATGATCGGCGGCATGCTCGCCGCTGCCTCGGTCGCCCGCGTCGTCGTCGGCGACTGGCAGGTCACCGATGCCGTCGTGCCGCTGGTGATGCTGGCGGTGTTCCCGTTCGCCGAATGGGTCATCCACGTCTGCATCCTGCACTGGAAGCCCCGGAAGGTCCTGGGCCTGACCGTCGATTCGCTCCTCGCCCGGAAGCATCGCGAGCACCACGTCGATCCCCGCGACGTGCCGCTCGTCTTCATTCCGTGGCAGACCCTGATGTGGCTGATCCCGGTTCTCGTGGCGCTCGCAGTGTTCACGTTCCCCCGCACCGGGCTCGGGCTGACCTTCCTCGTGGTGCTGAGCGTCCTGGGCGTCCTCTACGAATGGACGCACTACCTCATCCACAGCGACTACAAGCCGAACTCCCGCCTCTACCGCGCGATCTGGCGCAACCACCGCCATCACCACTACAAGAACGAGCACTACTGGTTCACCGTCACCACCTCGGGAACCGCCGACCGGATCCTCGGCACCGACCCGGACCCCGAATCGGTCGAGAAATCGCCCACCGCCCGCAACCTCCACGCCGTGCGCTGACGCACCCGTGAGTACTTATTAACGTCGGGCGGTTAACAAGTACTCACGGGCCCGAAGGGCACTAACGGCGGCGAAAGAGCTTGTTGCCCAACCAGACGATCGGGTCGTACCGCCGGTCGACCACCCGTTCCTTCATCGGAATGATGGCGTTGTCGGTGATCTTGATCCCTTCGGGGCACACCTCGGTGCAGCACTTGGTGATGTTGCACAGCCCGAGACCGAAGTCTTCCTGCGCCGCGTCACGACGGTCCGCCGTGTCCAGGGGATGCATCTCCAGTTCGGCGACACGGATGAAGAAGCGGGGACCGGAGAACGCCGGCTTGTTGTCGTCGTGATCACGGATGACGTGGCACGTGTTCTGGCAGAGGAAGCACTCGATGCACTTGCGGAATTCCTGCGACCGTTCGACGTCGATCTGCTGCATTCGGTACTCGCCCGGCCCGAGTCCCGGCGGCGGGGTGAACGACGGGATCTCCCTCGCCTTCTGGTAGTTGAACGACACGTCGGTGACGAGGTCCCGGATGACGGGGAACGCCCGCAGCGGTGTCACCGTCACCACCTCGTCCTCCGTGAACGTCGACATCCGCGTCATGCACATCAGCCGCGGCTGGCCGTTGATCTCCGCGGAGCACGACCCGCACTTGCCCGCCTTGCAGTTCCATCGCACCGCCAGGTCCGGGGTCTGCGTCGCCTGCAACCGGTGGATGATGTCGAGCACCACCTCACCCTCGTTGACGGGAATGGAGTAGTCCTGGAGGGCGCCGCCGTCGGCGTCGCCGCGCCATACCCGGAACTGCGCGTCGTATCCCATCTCAGGCCGTCCTTCCCGGATGTTCCGCGAGTTCGGCGTCGGTGTAGTACTTGGCCAGTTCGTCGATGTCGAACAACTCCAGCAGTTCCGGTCGCATCGGAAGCTGCGGCTCGCGGGTGACCGTGACGTCCGGGACCACGGAATCGGGGTGCGCGGACATGTCGCCGACGACGCTGCACACCAGCAGGGTGTTGCGCCACTCCGCCTCCATGCTCGGGTGGTCGTCGCGGGTGTGCCCGCCGCGACTTTCCGTGCGCAGCAGGGCCGCCTGCGCGACGCATTCGCTGACCAGCACCATGTTCCGCAGGTCCACGGCGAGGTGCCATCCCGGGTTGAACTGGCGGTGCCCCTCCACCTCCACGCCCCCGATCCGGCCCTTGATCTCCGTGAGTTTCTCCAAGGCGCGGACGATCTCGTCTTCCTTCCGGATGATGCCGACGAGGTCGTTCATGGTCTGCTGCAGTTCGGTGTGGAGCGTGTACGGGTTCTCGGTGGTACCGCCCTCCCCGACCGCGGGATCGAACGGCGACAACAGCATCCGCGCCGCCGCATCCACGGCGGCCGCGGAGACCACCGGCCGCTCCTGCAGCGACTTCACGTACTCCGCCGCCCCCAGTCCGGCGCGACGCCCGAACACGAGAAGGTCGGACAGCGAGTTGCCGCCGAGCCGGTTGGAGCCGTGCATCCCGCCCGAGCACTCCCCCGCGGCGAACAGACCCGCGACGCTGGACGACCCGCTGTCGGGGTCGACCTCGATGCCCCCCATCACGTAGTGGCAGGTGGGCCCGACCTCCATCTGTTCCTTGGTGATGTCGACGTCCGCGAGTTCCTTGAACTGGTGGTACATCGACGGCAGCCGCCGGACGATCTCGTCGGCGGGCATCCGCGAGGCGATGTCGAGGTACACGCCGCCGTGCGGGGTCTGCCGTCCGGCCTTGACCTCGGAGTTGATAGCGCGGGCCACCTCGTCGCGGGGCAGCAGATCCGGTGTGCGGCGGTTGTTGTCGGAATCCTTGTACCAGCCGTCGGCCTCTTCCTCGGTCTCCGCGTACTGCCCTTTGAAGACCGGCGGGATGTACGAGAACATGAACCGCTCGCCCTCGGAGTTCTTCAGGACCCCGCCGTCGCCGCGGACGCCTTCCGTCACGAGGATGCCCTTGACGCTCGGCGGCCACACCATGCCGGTGGGGTGGAACTGCACGAACTCCATGTTGATGAGGTTGGCGCCTGCGCGGAGAGCGAGGGCGTGACCGTCGCCGGTGTACTCCCACGAGTTCGACGTCACCTTGAACGACTTGCCGATCCCGCCCGTGGCCATCACCACGGCGGGTGCCTCGAACAGCACGAAACGTCCACTCTCGCGCCAGTATCCGAAGGCACCCGAGATCCGGTCGCCGTCCTTGGTCAGCTCGGAGATGGTGCACTCGGCGAAGATCTTGATCCGCGCCTCGTAATCGCCGGTGGCGGCGAAATCTTCCTGCTGCAACGACACGATCTTCTGCTGCATGGTGCGGATCAGTTCCAGCCCGGTGCGGTCACCGACGTGCGCGAGCCGCGGATACGTGTGACCGCCGAAGTTGCGCTGGCTGATCCGGCCGTCGGGGGTCCGGTCGAACAGGGCCCCGTACGTTTCGAGTTCCCACACCCGGTCGGGAGCCTCCCGGGCGTGCAGTTCGGCCATCCGCCAGTTGTTGAGGAACTTGCCGCCGCGCATCGTGTCCTGGAAATGCGTCTGCCACGTGTCCTTCTCGTTGGCGTTCCCCATCGCGGCGGCGCAACCGCCCTCCGCCATGACGGTGTGCGCCTTGCCGAACAGCGACTTGCAGACGACGGCCACGGACAGGCCCTGCTCCCGGGCCTCGATGACGGCTCGCAGTCCGGCGCCCCCGGCACCGATGACCACGACGTCGTACTGGTGCCGTTCGACTTCCGTCATTCCACTCCCTCTTCGGTGAAGTCAGTTGATCAGGCGCAGGTCGGAGATGGTGCCGCTCGCCACGAGCATCACGTAGAAGTCGGTGACGATCAGTGTGGCGAGGGTGGTCCAGGCGAGCTGCATGTGCCGGGTGTTCAGTTTGCTGACCCCGGTCCAGAGGCGGTATCGGATCGGGTGCCGGGAGAAGTGGGTGAGCCTGCCGCCGGTGACGTGCCTGCAGGAATGGCAGGAGACGGTGTACGCCCAGAGCAGGATCACGTTGCCGACCATGATGAGGGTGCCGAGCCCGATTCCGAAGCCGCCGTCGGCGCCGTGGAACGCGCGGATCGCGTCGTACGTGTTGATCAGCGACACGACGAGTGCGACGTAGAAGAAGTAGCGGTGCGCGTTCTGGACGATCAGCGGCAGCCGCGTCTCCCCCGTGTATTTGCCGTGTGGTTCCGCGACCGCACACGCGGGCGGCGAGAACCACACCGACCGGTAGTAGGCCTTGCGGTAGTAGTAGCACGTGAGCCGGAAGCCGAGCAGGAACGGCAGCACCAGGAACCCCAGCGGGATAAGCATCGGCAACTCGCCGATGGGTGTCCCGAAGTCGCTCGAACCGGGCACGCACGAATCGCTCAGGCACGGCGAGTAGAACGGCGTCAGGTAGTGGTAGTCCTCGACGAAGTACGCCGTGCGGACCCACGACCGGACCGATGCGTACACCACGAAGACGGACAGGCCGAGCACCGTCAGCAGCGGCGCCAGCCACCACCGGTCGGTGCGGAGCGTGCGTTCCGCGATCCGGGCACGCGTCGGCGCCCCCACACCGGCACTTTCGGAATTCTTCGGCGGCGCGCTCATCCGCGCTCGTAGTGGAGCCCGCCCAGCCCCTCGTCATCGATACCGAGCCACATCGACGCGTCGTACGGGGTGTCCGACACCTTGATTCGTTCCACCGGTTCGCGGTGGACGACGTTCGGTGGCGAGGAGTCGAGGTCGCGCGCGTCGATCTCGAGGCGCTCCAGATCGTTGCTCAGCCGCCGCACGGATGCGGCGTCGCCGTACATCGTTCGCAACGAACCGACTGCGCGCCGGAGGCGGTCGATGGTGCGATTCAATTCGAGCATTTCGGAGGTCGACATGTGACCCCTCCCAACCCAGCCGGATGTATCCGTGACCTGAATCACACTACCGATATTCCGGGAACCCGGGGCAGCTTTCGGCCCGCGGAAAACCGGGGCGATGAATTTCGCCGGGCGGCCGAGTCGATACCTGTAGGACAACCCAAACCGAACCCTCACCGGGAGGAAATCATGGCCGACGCCACCATCGGAAGCATCCTGCTCACCAGCACACACCCCGAACGATTGCGGGACTGGTACACGGCCGCGTTCTCGCCGAAGGTCGACCGCACGCCCGGCGAACCGGGCTACGACGTCCTCGATTTCGACGGTTTCTCCATCATGCTCGACCGGCGCGACGACGTCGGCGACACGAACCCCGAACCCGGGCGTGTCCTCCTCAACGTCGAGGTCGGCGACGCCCGCGCCGCGGCCGGCCGCCTCGACGAGCTCGGGGCGACGTGGCTGTCCCCGCTCGAGGATCGTGACGGCAGCTGGTTCGGCACCGCCGTCGACCCCGACGGCAACTACGTTCAGATCATCCAGCTCAGCGCGCGGGCGCGCGCCGAGATGTCCTGACCACCGGCAGTGGAAGAGAGACCGACATGTTGAACAACGCCAGAGCATTCAGCGGATTCGCCGTCGACGACATCGCCGCGGCCAAATCCTTCTACAGCGACACCCTGGGGCTCGAGGTCACCGAGGAGGAGATGGGCCTGCTGGGCCTGCATCTCCCCCAGGGTCCCGTGGTGCTGATCTACCCGAAACCCGATCACACGCCTGCGACGTTCACGATCCTGAACTTCGCGGTCGACGACGTCGAGAAGGCCGTCGACGCGCTCACCGAACGCGGGATCCGGTTCCTGCGGTACGACGGTTTCGATCAGGACGACAAGGGAATCATGCGCGGCAACGGGCCGGACATCGCCTGGTTCACCGACCCGGCAGGCAACGTGCTGTCGGTGCTCGCGGAATCCTGACCGTCCCGCTCAGCGAGCCGTGATCGTCGCCTTCAGCCACGTACCGTCGAACCACGTGGACGCGGACGCGGCGAACGACGCCGGGTCGAGACGGCCGCTGCCCGCCGGGATCGAGCCGGCCAGTTCGACGCCCGTCACCGCGGGCAGGTCGTCCAGATTGCACCGCTCGGCGAGTCCGGGCTCGTCCGGCCACGACCCGATCACCGTGCCCGCGCAGGCGATCCCTGCCGCCGCCAGAGCCCGGGTCGTGAGTTCGGTGTGGTTGAGCGTGCCGAGTCCGGCCGCCGCGACCACGACGGCCGGTGCGCCGAGCGTGAGCGCGAGATCGACGAGCGTGAAGCCCTCGGCGCCCATCCGCACCAGCAACCCGCCCGCACCCTCGACGAGGACCAGATCGTGCCGGTCGGCGAGGGCGCGGACCGACTCGACGACGTCGCCGCACCGCAGCATCGGCAGGCCGCTGCGCCGGGCGGCGGTGTCGGGGGCCAGTGGCTCCGGATAGCGGGCAAGTTCCACCACCGCAGTGACACCGGACAGGCGGGTCACCTCCGCCAGATCGCCCGGTTCTCCTGGCGCGACCCCGGTCTGCGCGGGCTTGCACACCGCGACGGACAGCCCCGCCTCGCGCGCGGCCGCCGCGAGCGCCGCCGTCACCACCGTCTTGCCGACGTCCGTCGACGTTCCGGTGACCATGAGGATGCTCATGCCGACGCCCCCGCCAGGACGTCGGTGAGCACGGACTCGATCCGGGCCAGTTCGTCCTGATCGAGCGTCGCGCGGGCGGTGAGCCGCAGCCGCGACGTGCCCTCGGGCACCGACGGGGGCCGGAAGCAGCCGACGTGCAGCCCCTGCTCGCGGCAGGCGGCCGCAGCGTCGAAGGCGCGTTGCGGATCCCCGAGGATCACCGAGACCACCGCCGACTCCGGTGCCGCGGCACCGGTGAACCGCGCGAGATCCCGGGCGCGGTTCAGGACGGAGTCGGCGCGGTGCGGTTCACGCCGCAGAACGGCGAGGGCGGCCCGGGCCGCACCGACGGCGGCCGGGGCCAGTCCGGTGTCGAAGATGAACGTGCGCGCGGCGTCGACGAGATGTGCGCGCACCTTCTCCGACGCCAGCACCACACCGCCCTGGCTGGCCAACGACTTCGACAGCGTGGCCGTGACGACGATGTCGGGTTCGCCCGCGAGCCCCACCTCGTGCACGAGTCCGCGGCCCCCTGCGCCACGGACTCCGACACCGTGGGCCTCGTCCACCACGAGAAACGCGCCGTACTCGCGGCACACGCGGTGCAGGTCGACGAGGGGCGCGAGATCACCGTCCGCGCTGAACACCGAATCCGTGACGACCAGCGCCCGCTCTTCCGGCCGGGTGGCCAGTGCGCTGCGGACGAAGTCGAGATCGGCGTGCGGTGCGACGGCGACCCTGGCCCGGGACAGCCGGCACGCGTCGACCAGCGACGCGTGGCTGCCCGCGTCGGAGACGATCAGCGATCCGGCGCCGGACAGTGCGGTGACGGCGCCGAGATTGGCGGTGTATCCCGAGGAGAACACCAGCCCGGCGTCGGCGCCGACGAATTCGGCCAGTTCCGTTTCGAGCAGTTCGTGCTCGGTGGTCGAACCGGTGACCAGTCGCGAGCCGGTGGCTCCGGCGCCCCACCGCCGCAGCGCGGTCATCGCGCCGTGCAGCACCTCGGGGTGCCGTACGAGCCCGAGGTAGTCGTTGGACGCCAGATCGATGAGCGCGCTGCCCGGCGTGCGTGGACGCAGCTCGCGGCGCAGTCCCGCAGCGCGCCGCCGCTCCTCGACGTCGTCGAGCCAGGTGGTGAAGGTGTGGTCGGTACTCACACTCGGCACCATACGCGACTTGAACGGTGTTCAACCCGGGTGGACCCGTTTTTCCTCCGATGGCTAGGGTCGAGACCGTGACCTCCCCGAGCCTGTCCGCCGACGACATCACCTCCCTCGATGCCTCCCTGCTCTGGCATCCGTACGGCGCCTTTCCCGCGTCGACCACCCCGCTCGTGGTGGCCGAGGCGAGCGGCACCCGCCTCACACTCGCCGACGGACGCGAACTCGTCGACGGCATGAGTTCGTGGTGGGCGGCGGTCCACGGCTACCGGCATCCCGTCCTCGACGCGGCGGCGACCGCGCAGCTCGGCCGGATGAGCCACGTGATGTTCGGCGGGCTGACCCACGAACCGGCCGCGCGGCTCGCCCAGCTGCTCGTGGAGATCACCCCGGACGGACTCGACAAGGTGTTCCTCGCCGATTCCGGTTCGGTGTCCGTCGAAGTCGCCGTCAAGATGTGCCTGCAGTACTGGCGCAGTCGCGGCAGGCCGGAGCGGCATCGGCTGCTGACCTGGCGCGGCGGCTATCACGGCGACACGTTCGCGCCGATGAGCGTCTGCGACCCGGACGGCGGCATGCATTCCCTGTGGACGGACGTTCTCGCGCGGCAGGTCTTCGCGGGACCGCCGCCGCGCGAGTTCGACCCGCGGTACGTCGCGGAGTTCGAGCGCCTGGTGGCCGCGCACACCGGCGAACTGGCGGCCGTCATCGTGGAGCCGGTGGTGCAGGGCGCCGGAGGCATGCGTTTCCACGACCCCCGGTACCTCTCGGAGCTGCGCCGCATCTGCGACGAGCACGGGCTCCTGCTGGTGTTCGACGAGATCGCCACGGGCTTCGGCCGCACCGGCGAACTGTTCGCCGCGGACCACGCCGGGACCCGCCCCGACATCATGTGCGTCGGCAAGGCCCTCACCGGCGGATACCTGACCCTCGCCGCGACGCTCTGCTCCACCGACGTCGCCGAGACCATCAGCGCCGGCGACGCAGGCGGGCTGATGCACGGCCCCACGTTCATGGCGAACCCGCTGGCCTGCGCCGTCGCGGTGGCGTCGATCGAACTCCTGCTGTCGCGCGACTGGCGCGGCGAGGTCGAGGACGTGCGCCGGGGGCTCGAATCGGGTCTCGCGCCTGCCTGGGAACTGCCCGGCGTCCGGGACGTCCGGGTGCTCGGCGCGATCGGAGTGATCGAACTCTCCGAGCCCGTCGACATGCGGGCCGCAACCGACGCCGCGGTGGCGGCGGGGACCTGGTTGCGGCCCTTCCGCAACCTGATCTACGCGATGCCGCCGTACGTGTGCACCAGCGAGGACGTGCGGAAGATCACAACCGGAATGCTTGCTGCCGCACGGACCTCCACCCGGGGCTGACGGTGCGCTCTCGTCGGGCTGAGAGCGACGCGAACGCGGGCTAGTGTTCTCGATATGGAAGCGAGCGAGTCGACCGGCACCACGCCCATTCCCGTGTGGCCCGGCAGCGCCTACCCGCTGGGCGCCACCTACGACGGGGCCGGGACGAACTTCTCCTTGTTTTCCGAGGTCGCCGAGGCGGTCGATCTGTGCCTGATCGCGAAGGACGGCACGGAGACGCGGGTGCGCCTCGACGAGGTCGACGGCTACGTGTGGCATGCATACCTGCCGACCGTCGTGCCCGGGCAGCGGTACGGGTACCGGATCCACGGCCCCTGGAACCCCTCGGCCGGGCACCGCTGCGACCCCAGCAAGCTTCTCCTCGACCCCTACGGCAAGGCGTTCGACGGCGAATTCGACGGCGACCGGTCCCTGTTCTCCTACGACATCGACGCGTCCGCGGAGGACGCCCTCGCGGACGCCGGGGACGAGGAATCCGGGGACGACCCGCTGATCGTCGACACCGACGACGACATCGAGGCGGAGGACGCCGAGGACGCACGCGCAGCGGAAGCCGAGGCCGACTCGGCGCCGGGACTGCCCGGACACGATTCGCTCGGCCACACGATGACGACGGTCGTGATCAACCCGTTCTTCGACTGGGCCGCCGACCGCGCACCGAAGCACCCGTACCACGACACCGTGATCTACGAGGCCCACGTCAAGGGCATGACGGCGACGCATCCCGGTGTGCCGGAAGAACTTCGCGGCACGTATGCGGGCCTCGCGCATCCGGTGATCATCGACCACCTCGTCGACCTCGGCGTCACCGCGATCGAACTGATGCCGGTGCACCAGTTCATGCACGATCAGACCCTGCTCGACAAGGGGTTGCGGAACTACTGGGGCTACAACACGTTCGGCTTCCTGGCCCCGCACACCGGGTATTCGTCGGCGGAGAAGCCGGGCGCCGCGGTGTCGGAGTTCAAGGCGATGGTCCGCTCGTTCCACGAGGCGGGCATCGAGGTCATCCTCGACGTCGTCTACAACCACACCGCCGAGGGCAACCATCTCGGTCCGACCATCTCGTTCCGCGGCATCGACAACGCCGCCTACTACCGGCTCGTCGACGGCGACGCCGAGCACTACATGGACTACACGGGCACCGGGAACAGCCTCAACGCCCGGCACCCGCACACCCTGCAGCTGATCATGGACTCGCTGCGGTACTGGGTCACCGAGATGCACGTCGACGGCTTCCGCTTCGACCTCGCGTCCACGCTCGCCCGCGAACTGCACGACGTCGACCGGCTCTCCGCGTTCTTCGACCTCGTCCAGCAGGATCCGATCGTCAGCCAGGTCAAGCTCATCGCCGAACCCTGGGACATCGGCGAGGGCGGCTACCAGGTGGGCAACTTCCCCGGACTGTGGACGGAGTGGAACGGCAAGTACCGGGACACCGTCCGCGACTACTGGCGGGGCGAACCGGCGACGCTCGGCGAATTCGCGTCCCGGCTCACCGGCTCCTCCGACCTGTACGAGGCGACCGGCCGCCGCCCCGGCGCGAGCATCAACTTCGTCATCGCCCACGACGGGTTCACCCTGCACGACCTGGTGTCGTACAACGAGAAGCACAACGAGGCCAACGGCGAGGACAACAACGACGGCGAGAGCCACAACCGGTCCTGGAACTGCGGCGTCGAGGGACCCACGGACGATCCGGAGATCCTCGATCTGCGGGGGCGGCAGACCCGCAACATCCTGGCCACCCTCCTGCTCAGCCAGGGGACGCCGATGCTCGCGCACGGTGACGAGATGGGCCGCACCCAGCAGGGCAACAACAACGTGTACTGCCAGGACTCGGAACTGTCGTGGATGGACTGGTCGCTGGGGGACACCAACGCCGACCTCGTCGAGTTCACCAAACGGGTCATCGCGCTGCGGATGAAGAATCCGGTGTTCCGCCGCCGCCGGTTCTTCGAGGGCACCCCCATCCGCAGCGGCGACCAGACCCGTGACATCGCCTGGCTCACCCCGTCCGGTGAGGAGATGACCCCCGAGGACTGGGACAGTGGTTTCGGGAAGTCCCTTGCGGTGTTCCTCAACGGCGAGGGCATCCCCGAACCCAACCACCGCGGCGAGCGGGTGGTCGGCGACTCGTTCCTGCTGTGTTTCAACGCGCACGACGAGGAGATCGAGTTCTCCACGCCGAACTCCGATTACGCCGACGAGTGGGCGGTCGTGCTCGACACCGCCGTGCCGACGGGGGCGARGGACGCGGTGATCAAGGCCGGGAATTCGCTGCAGGTCGAGGCCCGGTCGCTGGTCGTGCTGCGCCGGACCGCCTGAGCCGGGGACGACGATGGGGATCACGGCGACCTACCGGCTGCAACTGCGCGGAGACTGCTTCACCCTGGCGGACGCCGCCGCCGTCGCCGACTATCTGGACGACCTCGGGATCTCGCACGTCTACCTGTCGCCGATCCTGACGGCCACCACCGGTTCGACCCACGGTTACGACGTCACCGACGTGACCCGCGTGTCCCCCGCCCTCGGTGGCCGGGAGGCGCTGGCCGCGCTGTCACGGGAGTTGCGCGGCCGCGGCATGGGCATCGTCGTCGACTTGGTCCCCAACCATGTGGGGGTCGCGAATCCGCGTGAGAACGCCTGGTGGTGGGACGTTCTCACGCACGGTCGCGGCTCCGGGTACGCCGACTTCTTCGACATCGACTGGAGCGAAGACAACGGCGCGGGCGGACGGCTCGCGCTGCCCGTCCTCGGGTCGGACGCCGACCTCGAGTCGCTGACCGTCGACCGCTCGGGACCGGAGCCGCTGCTCGCGTTCTACGAGCACCGGTTCCCCATCGCCCCCGGCACGGACGCGACCGAGCCGGAGTCGGTGCACGACGCGCAGGCGTACCGCCTGGTTCCGTGGAACTCCGGGCTCATCGGGTACCGCCGATTCTTCGCGGTCAGCGAACTGGCCGGGATCCGTCAGGAAGATCCCCGCGTGTTCGAGGCCTCGCACCGCGAACTGCGGAGCTGGGTGGCGGACGAGTTGATCGACGGCGTGCGCATCGACCACCCCGACGGGTTGTCCGATCCGGCCGAATACCTCGACCGGCTGCGCGGCGTGATCGGCGCGGACCGCTGGCTCGTGATCGAGAAGATCCTCGGCCACTCCGAACCCCTGGACGATCACCTGCCGATCGAGGGCACCACCGGCTACGACGCACTGGCCGAACTCGGCGGCGTGTTCGTCGACCCGTCGGGAGCTCCCGCGCTGACCGCCCTGTCGGCGTCCCGCACGGGCGACCGGGGTGACGCGACGTGGATCCACGGGCACGAAACCGCGATCAAACGCGACGTCGCGAGCACCGGCCTCGCCCCGGAGATCCGGCGCCTCGTCCGCGCGATCCGCGCGGAGACCGGCACCGATTGCGCAGATCCTGACCTGCGCGACGCCGTGGTGGACGTCGTCGCGGCGATGCCCGTGTACCGGTCCGACTACAGCCCGCTCGCCGGGCTCGCGACCCGCGTGATCGGTGACGCCGCGCGGCGCGAACCGGGGCGGTCCGCGGCGCTGTCCGCCCTCGCCGCCGCCCTGATCGCCGGCGGTGAGGCGGCCACCCGCTTCCAGCAGGTCTGCGGCGCGGTGATGGCGAAATCCGTGGAGGACTGCCTGTTCTACCGCACGGCCCGGCTGGTGTCGCTGCAGGAGGTGGGCGGCAACCCCGCGAACGTCGGCGTCTCCCCCGCCGAATTCCACCTCGCCGCGGCCGAGCGCGCCACCCGGTGGCCGCAGGCGATGACGACGCTCTCGACGCACGACACCAAACGCGGCGAGGACGTCCGCGCCCGGATCGGCATCCTGTCGCAGGTGCCGGACCTGTGGGCCGAATGCGTCGACCAGTGGGAGCGCATTGCCCCCAGCCCCGATCCCGCCACCGGACTGTTCCTGTGGCAGAACCTGTTCGGGGTGTGGCCGGTCGACGGCCGGGCCGCGGGCGAGGTGCCCGGCTTCCGTGACCGCGTCCACGCGTACGCGGAGAAGGCCGTCCGGGAAGCCGGGACCCGGACGTCGTGGAACGACGTGAACGAGGACTTCGAACGCGACCTCCACCGCTGGCTGGACACGGTGATCGACGGCACCGTCGGCAAGGCCCTCGGATCGCTGTGCACGCAACTGGCGCCGCACGCCTGGTCCGATGCGCTCGGCCAGAAGCTCCTCCAGCTGTGCGGGCCCGGGATCCCGGACGTGTACCAGGGCACCGAACTGTGGGAGGACTCGCTCGTCGACCCCGACAATCGCCGCCCCGTGGACTACGACGTGCGGCGGACCGCGCTCGCGGGGCTGGGCACCCCTCCGGTCGACGCCACCGGCGCGGCGAAGATGCACGTCGTACAGACGGCCCTGCGCCTGCGCCGGGACCGTCCGGGGAGCTTCGTGGGCGGCACGTACGCGCCGGTCTTCGCATCGGGGACCGCGGCCGAGCACCTGATCGGTTTCACCCGCGGGCCCCAGGGATCGGCGCCGGACGTCGCGGCCCTGGCCACCCGGCACAGCGTGGGGCTGCAACAGGACGGCTGGGGCGACACCGCGGTGACCCTCCCGGACGGAACCTGGACCGACCTGCTCACCTCCGCGACGCACCCCGGCGGCCGCGTCGACACGTCCACCCTGTTCGCCCGCTACCCCGTGGTGCTGCTGGCCCGTGAGTACTTCTTAACCGCCCGCGGTTAAGAAGTACTCACAGGGGTACTGGCCTGTGTATGCGACGTGTGGTTGCCCGGGCGTACGGAGGGCCGGAGGTCCTCGCGTTGGTCGATGCGGAACCGGCGGGTCCGGCACCGGGTGAGGTGGTGATCGAGGTCCGCGCGATCGGGGTCAACCCGATCGACTACAAGCTGTACAGCGGCGCGTTCGGCGCCGATCCCGCCGTCCTGCCGATGCGGCTGGGCAGCGAGGCGGCGGGCGTCGTCGCGGAGGTGGGTGACTCCGCCACGGGGCCGAGGGGCCCGATCGCGGTGGGCGACGAGGTGATCGCGTACCCGTTGTCGGAGGCCTACGCGGACCGGCTTGTGGTGTCCGGTGATTCGGTGGTCCCGAAACCGGCGTCGTTGCCGTGGAACGAGGCCGCCGGACTTCTCGCGGTGGGTGCCACTGCGGTCGACACCCTCGACACGGCGAACGTCGGCACCGGCGACCTGCTGCTCGTGCACGGCGCGGCAGGCGGCGTGGGGTCGTTCGTCGTGCAGTTGGCCCGGGCCCGCGGCGCCACGATCATCGGCACTGCCCGCCCCGGCAACCACGACTACGTGCGGTCGCTCGGCGCGACCCCGGTGTCGTACGGGGACGGCCTGAGCGACCGGATCCGTGTCCTGGCACCGGACGGGGTGGACGCCGTCATCGATACCGCGGGCAGCGACGAGGCCGTCGACGTGTCCGTGGACCTGGTGCGGGACCGGTCGCGGTTGGTGACGACCGTCCCGGGGACACGGGCGGGCGAGGCCGGGTTCCGGATCGTGGGGGCGCTGGGGCCGGAAGGCATGGAACTGCGTAAACGTTTCCGAGCCGCCCTCGTCGACCTCGCCGGCAACGGTGACGTGCGGGTGCGGGTCGCGCGCACGTACGCGCTGTCGGAGGCGGCGCGCGCTCACGCCGATCTCCGGAAGCCGCACGCGGCGGGCAAATTCATCCTGTTGCCGTAGGCGGGGATGTCGGCCCTCAGTAGAGCAGACCGGCCCGGATCGTCGCCTTCACCCAGTTCCGGTACTCGTCGACATCCCACCCGCACTGCACGCGCAGCATCGAATACACCTGCGGCGACACGACCGTGAACAGCACGTCGGCGGCCCGCTGGACGGAGATCTCGGGGCGCAGCAGTTCGTGGGCGGCGAGTCCCTCGGCGAGGGTCATCGCATTCTCGGCGGACGCCCGCGCGCCCTCGTCGGCGAACCGCCGCATGTCCTCGTCCGCCCCCGAGGATTCGATCGACGTCGCCATCAGGGTTCCGGCCCGCTCCAGGACGTCGGTGCTGTAGCCCACCATCTGTTCGAGGATCCGCTCCACCGGGTCGCCGTCCCGGGGTGTGCGGGCACCACGCGCGGCGTCGGTCTCGCCCTGAATCGCCGCGTGCAGTGCCTGGTGGAACAGTTCCGCCTTGCCGCCCGGAAACACGGTGAACACCGTGCGGGTCGACACCCCGGCTGCTTCGGCCACGTTTCGCACCGTGGTGCTGACGTATCCGCGTTCGGTGAACAACCGGGCCGCGGCATCCCGGACGAGGAGGCGGGTCCGGCGCGCCGATTCCGCACGCAGCGGCGAAGAGTAGGGCCTCTTGGCGGAGTCGGGCACGGTCTCACGATAGACGCATTCGATTCATCGACCGTGCAACCAATGAGGCACGGCGATCCGCCGCGCCTGGACCGGGCGAAACGCCCGATGCCTACGACTTCGGGTGTTCCACCCAGGCATCGGATCCGGGAAACACGAGGGCCTCGTGGCCGTCGTCGTATCGGACGAGATAGGGCGGTTCGCCGTTCTCGCCGTGTACCTCCACGACCTCGGCGGTCGTCTCGTGCACTCCGACCACCCGGCCTTGAACGTGCAACCGGTCTCCCACTGCTACGTGCATGACTGCTCCTCGCGACGTTCGAGTCCGTACTCTCAGCTTGCTACTTCCGGATGCGGGGCGAAAGGGCCGACTCGCCGCCATCTCTGCCGCCGTGTGCCATCGTGGGGACATGGCTACGTATCGATACCTCGACAAGGACCGTAACGTGCTCGAGGAGCAGGACTTCGGCACCGTACAGGACGCCGAGGAACACCGGTTGTCGGTTCTCGGCGCCGAGATCATCGAGGAGGTCGAGGACTCCGGCACGCCCGAGAGCTGACTGTCCTGCGCGGCCCGCCCGGCCGAGGCATGCTGATCGGGTGCACACATTCGAGGTATGGGCCCCGATCCCGACATCGGTTTCCGTGGAGGTCGACGGCAGGCGCCACGAGATGACCCCGTCACCGGACGGGTGGTGGCGGGCCGACGTCGACGCGTCACCGGACTCCCGGTACGCGTTCCTCCTCGACGGCAGTGACACCCCGCTCCCCGATCCCCGGTCGCCGCGCCAGCCCGACGGCGTGCACAGCGCGTCCCAGCTCCACACCCTCGACGAGAGCCTCTGGACCGACTCGCAGTGGACCGGGCGGCAGCTCGCCGGCTCCGTCGTCTACGAATTGCACGTCGGCACGTTCACTCCGGAGGGCACCTTCGCCGCCGCGGTCGACCGGCTCGACCATCTCGTCGGCCTCGGCGTGGATTTCGTCGAACTGATGCCCGTCAACGGGTTCAACGGAACCCACAACTGGGGATACGACGGCGTCCTCTGGTACACGGTGCACGAGGGCTACGGCGGACCGGACGGGCTGCAGACCCTCGTCGACGCGTGCCACGCCCGCGGTCTCGGCGTGGTCCTCGACGCCGTCTACAACCACCTCGGACCGTCGGGGAACTACCTCGACCGGTACGGCCCGTACCTGGCGCAGGGCGCCAACACCTGGGGCCGCAGCATCAACCTGGACGGACCGGACAGCGGCGAGGTGCGCCGCTACATCATCGGCAACGCGCTGCGGTGGTTCCGCGAGTTCCACATCGACGCGCTCCGACTCGACGCCGTCCACGCGCTCGTCGACCACACCGCCACCCATCTTCTCGAGGAACTGGCCATCGAGACCCGCCGATTGTCCGCGCACCTGAGGCGACCGCTGACGCTCATTGCCGAGAGCGACCTCAACGATCCGCGCCTGATCACGTCGCGGTCGGCAGGCGGCTGCGGCCTCGACGCCCAGTGGGACG
This sequence comes from Rhodococcus sp. P4_B6, assembly GCF_056402215.1. Classification (NCBI taxonomy): domain Bacteria; kingdom Bacillati; phylum Actinomycetota; class Actinomycetes; order Mycobacteriales; family Nocardiaceae; genus Rhodococcus; species Rhodococcus sp. P4_B6. The sequence continues at coordinate 55,847 of NZ_JBFUHV010000049.1, forward strand.
ACGACGTGCATCACGCCATCCACGCTGCGGTGTCGGGCGAGAGGCAGGGCTATTACGGAGATTTCGGTTCGATGGCCTGCCTCGCGGACACGCTGCGCCAGGGCTGGTTCCATGCGGGCACGTTCTCGACGTTCCGGGGTCGCACGCACGGCAGGCCGCTGGACACGCGGCGGACCCCTGCCAGTTCGCTGGTCACGTACACGTGCACGCACGATCAGATCGGCAACCGGGCGACCGGCGACCGGCCCGGCACGTATCTCGATTCCGGGCAGCTCGCCGTGAAGGCGGCGCTCGTGCTCTGCTCGCCGTTCACGCCGATGCTGTTCATGGGCGAGGAGTGGGGGGCGAGCACCCCGTTCCAGTTCTTCACCTCGCACCCGGAGCCGGACCTCGCGCGGGCGACGGCGGAGGGACGCAAGGCCGAGTTCGCGGAGCACGGCTGGAGCACGGACGACGTTCCCGACCCGCAGGACCCGGAGACGTTCGAGCGGTCCAAGCTCGACTGGGACGAACCCGTCCGGCAGCCGCATGCCCGGCTGCTGGACTGCTATCGCTCGCTGCTGCGGCTACGGCGGGAGCGCGCCGAGCTGACGGACCCGTGGCTCGAGAACCTGTCCGTCGACTACGACGAGGCGCAGCAGTGGATCGTGGTGCACCGCGGCGCACTTCGCCTCGCCTGCAACCTGGGTGCCGAACCGGTGACCGTCCCGGTCGGCGGCTCCCCCGTGCTCTGGTGGGAGCCGCCGACGCAGGACGGGACCGGGTCGGCGACGGTGCTACCGGGTCACTCGTTCGTGGTGCTCGACAGCTCACCCTGACGGTCGCGCAGCATCCGCAGGACGAGGATCGCGGTCGTGAACAGGATCACGGCCGTCGCGCCCGCGGCGACGTGCATGCCGTCGACGAACGCCGACTGCGCGGACTCCAGGAACACTGCCCGCGCCGCCTCGGGAAGATGCTGAGCCTCCGCGACCGCGGCGCCGAGCGTGCCCTGGGCGGGCTCGATCTGTTCCTGCGGCAGCATCGACGTGTCGAGGCCGTTCCGGAAGATCGCCATGACGACGCTGCCGAGCACGGCGACACCGAGCGCGATGCCGAGTTCGTACGCGGTCTCGGACACCGCGGAGGCGGCGCCGGCCCGTTCGGGCTCGACGGCGCTCACCACGAGGTCGGACGTCAGCGTCAACGCGATACCGACACCCGCTCCGGCGAGACCGAAGCCGACCACGAACATCGTCGGGGCACCGTCCACGCCGAGCGTGAGCATCAGTGCCGCACCCACACCCGCGACGGCGAGGCCGCCGCCGAGCACGTGCGAGGTGGCCCACCGGCGCACCATCCAGGCCGCTGCGAGCGCGGTGACCGCGCTCATCAGCATCCCGGGCAGCATCAGCACACCCGATTCGAACGCAGTGTTGCCGAGCACCAACTGCAGGTAC
>NZ_JBFUHV010000050.1:0-57026 GCF_056402215.1 Rhodococcus sp. P4_B6
GGTGCGCGATACTGGGATTGAACCAGTGACCTCTTCCGTGTCAGGGAAGCGCTCTCCCGCTGAGCTAATCGCGCGGGACGGAAAAAAGAGAGCGGACGACGGGATTCGAACCCGCGACCCCAACCTTGGCAAGGTTGTGCGCTACCAGCTGCGCCACGTCCGCATTCGTGAAGGCCCCTTGCGGGGCCGTCACTGTCGAGCAAGTCAAACATCTAACAGTCGAGCATCTAGCATCTATCTCGGTGCGCGATACTGGGATTGAACCAGTGACCTCTTCCGTGTCAGGGAAGCGCTCTCCCGCTGAGCTAATCGCGCGAGGTGGAGACGGGAATCGAACCCGTGTGCACGGCTTTGCAGGCCGTTGCCTCACCACTCGGCCACTCCACCGTAAAGGTTGAGTCCAACCTCTCGAGCGGACGACGGGATTCGAACCCGCGACCCCAACCTTGGCAAGGTTGTGCGCTACCAGCTGCGCCACGTCCGCATGCACCGTGTAACTCGCGGAGAATGTTCTCCGTGGTGCGGTTGAGAACATTAGCCGACCATCCGCGATAGTTACAAATCTGCAGGTCAAGGCATCAGACGGTGAACTGCGTGTGAACGGGACCGGGTCGCGGGCGCGCCGTATGCGGGGTCCGGCACGAATCCCACACGAATCCCATCGGGGTGATTTTCGTTCGGCCGCCGGGTCTGTTAATGTTCCAACTCGTTCGAGCGCGAGTGTCTGGCGCGCCTCGGTCCCGTGGCTCAGTGGAAGAGCGTCCCGTTCACACCGGGAAGGTCGCTGGTTCGATCCCAGCCGGGACCACCGAGAGAAGAGGTCGTTTCCGAAATCGGAAACGGCCTCTTCTTTTTCGTGTGCGCACTCGGAAAATCGGTTGTTGCCACTCTCCGGCGCGACGGACAATGAACTGAGCCGGCCGAAATTTCCCGGGTGATCCGCTACCGAAGGATTGAAGTCCCATGTTCCCCGTGAGGCTGGAAGGCACCACCGCGCCGACATTGATGTGGGCGGAGGAGCAGACCATCGAGCAGGCGGCGTTGCAGCAGCTGCGGAACATGGCGGACCTGCCGTGGGTGCACGGGGTCCGCGTCATGCCCGACGTCCACGTGGGCAAGGGCGCGACGGTCGGTTCCGTCATCGCGATGCGGGCGGCGGTCGCCCCCGCGGCGGTCGGCGTCGACATCGGCTGCGGAATGACGGCGGTCCGGACCGATGTGACCGCGGGCGACCTGCCCGACAGCCTGCGGTCGATGAGGTCGCACATCGAGCGGGCGGTGCCCGTCGGTTTCGCCATGCACGAGCACTCGGTGAACGTCGGCGCGCTGGGTACGGATGCCGGGGGAGTGAAGAAGGGGTGGCACCGCTTCTGGCAGGAGTTCGGCGACCTGCATTCCGGCGTGCAGTCCCGGGAGTCGCGGGCGATGAAGCAGATCGGCACCCTCGGCGGCGGCAACCACTTCATCGAGGTGTGCCTGTCGGACGCCGACGAGGTCTGGCTGATGCTGCACTCCGGGTCACGCAACATCGGTAAGGAGCTGGCGGAGCGGCACATCGCGGTGGCGCGGGCCCTGCCGCACAACCAGCGGCTGGTCGATCGCGATCTCGCGGTGTTCCTCGCAGGCAGCAAGGAGATGGACGCGTACCGCCACGACCTGACGTGGGCGCAGGAATACGCGGCCCGGAACCGTGCCGTCATGCTCACGTTGGTGATGCAGGCCTTCCGGCAGTCCCTGCCCGGCAGGACGGTGCGCTTCGACGAGCCGATCTCCTGTCACCACAACTATGTGTCGGAGGAGATCGTCGACGGCGAGCCGATGCTCGTCACGCGTAAGGGCGCGATCCGGGCGGGCCGGGGTGATCTCGGACTCATCCCCGGGTCGATGGGCACCGGTTCCTACGTGGTGCGGGGCCTGGGCTCCGAGTTGTCGTTCAATTCGGCGTCGCACGGGGCGGGACGGACGATGAGCCGCACCAAGGCGAAGAAGAGGTTCACCGTCGACGACCTGGTGCGGCAGACGTCCGGCGTCGAGTCGCGCAAGGACGCCGGCGTGATCGACGAGATCCCCGGCGCCTACAAGGACATCGAGCAGGTGATCGAAGCGCAGGCCGATCTCGTCGAGGTCGTGGCACACCTGCGGCAGGTCGTCTGTGTGAAGGGGTGACCGCAGGTCGCGGTCGGTAGGGTGGACTGGTGACCAGCAGAGAAGCTCGACCGGGACCCGCGCCCGAGAACGGGGATGTGGACGACTCGGATCTGTCCCCGTTCCAGGAAGCGGAGAGCCGCTGGCGCCGGTGGCGGGCACACGTCGCCGCGCGCCCGAGCCTCAACCTGGCGTACCGCATCGTGGTGGGGGTGATCGGCGTTCTCGTGCTCGCCGCCGGGATCGTCGCGATCCCGTACCCCGGCCCCGGCTGGCTGATCGTATTCGCGGGGCTCGGCATCCTCGCGTCCGAGTTCGCGTGGGCGCACCGGTTGCTGCACTACGCGCGGCAGCGCTACGACAAGTTCATGGACTGGTTCTCGCGGCAGTCGCTGGTGGTCAAGGGGGCGGGCGCGTTGCTGACGTGTGCCGTCGTCCTCGCCACGCTGTGGTTGCTCGGGACGTTCGGGCTCGTCGGGACGTGGATCGGCCTCGACTACCCGTGGCTGGAGAGCCCGCTCTAGCCGGACGCATGATTGGGTGTCAGTGCTGGGCCGATAACATGGGCTGGCACATTCACCATGTCTGCACCGCACACCTCACCTAGGAGAACATCGCCGTGAGCACCCCCGCATCCGCCGCCCCAGCCACCCTCGTCCGGGTGCCCGCGGGGACGACGGCCGGTACAGCGGTTCGGGAGGCCGGCTACCCGAGCAAGGGCCCGGACGTCGTCGTCGTGGTCCGTGACGCCGAGGGCCAGCTCAAGGACCTGTCCTGGGTGCCCGACGCCGACGTCGAGGTCGAACCGGTCGCGGCGAACACCGACGACGGCCGCAGCGTCATCCGCCACTCGGCGGCGCACGTGCTCGCGCAGGCTGTCCAGCAGGAATTCCCCGAGGCCAAACTCGGCATCGGCCCGCCGATCAAGGACGGCTTCTACTACGACTTCGCCGTCGAACGCCCCTTCACTCCCGAGGACCTCGCGAACCTCGAGAAGCGGATGAAGAAGATCGTCAAGGGATCACAGCGGTTCTCGCGCCGCGTCGTCGATTCGCTGGAGGAGGCCCGCGCCGAACTGGCGAACGAGCCCTTCAAGCTCGAACTCATCGACGACAAGTCGGGAATCGACGATCCGGAGATCATGGAGGTGGGCGGCAACGAGCTCACCATCTACGACAACCTGGACCCGCGGACCGGCGAGAAGGTGTGGGGTGACCTGTGCCGCGGCCCGCACATTCCCACCACCAAGCACATCCCCGCGTTCAAGCTCACCCGCAGCTCGGCGGCGTACTGGCGCGGCAACCAGGACAACGCCGACCTCCAGCGCATCTACGGCACCGCGTGGGAGTCGGCGGAGGCGCAGGAGCAGCACCTGGAACTGCTCGCCGAGGCCGAGCGCCGCGACCACCGCAAACTGGGGTCGGAACTCGACCTGTTCAGCTTCCCCGACGAGCTCGGCTCGGGACTGCCCGTGTTCCATCCCCGGGGCGGGATCATCCGCACCGAGATGGAGGACTACTCCCGCAAGCGCCACGTCGAGGAGGGGTACGAGTTCGTCAACACCCCCCACATCACCAAGGGCCACCTCTACGAGGTGTCGGGTCACCTGGACTGGTACCGCGACGGCATGTTCCCCGCGATGCACATCGACGAGGAACTGAACGAGGACGGCACCGTGCGCAAGCCGGGCCAGGACTACTACCTCAAGCCGATGAACTGCCCGATGCACAACCTCATCTTCCGGTCCCGCGGACGGTCGTACCGCGAACTGCCGTTGCGGCTCTTCGAGTTCGGTTCGGTGTACCGGTACGAGAAGTCGGGTGTCGTCCACGGACTGACCCGCGTGCGGGGCATGACGCAGGACGACGCGCACATCTACTGCACCCGCGAGCAGATGCGCGACGAACTGGCGACCACCCTGCAGTTCGTCCTCGGCCTGCTGAAGGACTACGGACTGGACGACTTCTACCTCGAGCTGTCCACCAAGAACCCGGACAAGTTCGTCGGCGACGACGCCGTGTGGGAGGAAGCGACAGCGACGCTGGCCGAGGTCGCGGAGTCGTCGGGGCTGAACCTCGTTCCCGATCCGGGTGGCGCCGCGTTCTACGGCCCGAAGATCTCGGTGCAGGTGCAGGACGCCCTGGGGCGCACCTGGCAGATGTCGACCATTCAGCTCGACTTCAACCTGCCCGAGCGGTTCGACCTCGAATACACCGCCAACGACGGCACCAAGCAGCGGCCGGTGATGATCCACCGGGCCCTGTTCGGCTCCATCGAACGGTTCTTCGGTGTGCTCACCGAGCACTACGCGGGTGCGTTCCCCGCCTGGCTGGCGCCCGTCCAGGTGGTCGGCATCCCGGTGGCCGAGACGTTCGCCGATCACCTCTTCGACGTGGTGAAGCGGCTGAAGGCCGCCGGTGTCCGCGCCGAGGTCGACGCGAGCGACGACCGCATGCAGAAGAAGATCTTCAACCACACGGCGCAGAAGGTGCCGTTCATGCTGCTGGCGGGTGCGCGCGACGTCGAAGCCGGCGCCGTAAGCTTCCGATTCCGCGACGGCACCCAGGTCAACGGGGTGTCCGTGGACGACGCCGTGCGCATCGTCACCGAGTGGATCGGCCGCCGCGAGAACGCCTCGCCGACCGCGGAACTGCTGCAATCCGGTCAGGAAGGGTGACGCACATGACCGGAGGTGACGACCTGACGGCCGACGAGATGCTCGGCGGCCCCGGCCGCCTGGTCGACCGCGGCCCCGGCGAGCCCGATCACCTTCAGCGGATCTGGTCGCCGCACCGCATGTCGTACATCGCCGAGACGCCGAAGTCGCGGGACACCCCGAACGAGCCGTTCATCGACATCCCGAAGATGGACGACGAGGACGGGCTGATCGTCGCCCGCGGGGAGCACGTGTACGCGGTGCTCAACCTGTACCCGTACAACCCGGGGCACCTGATGGTGGTGCCCTACCGCAAGGTCGCGGCGCTCGAGGACCTGACGGAAGAGGAAAGCGCCGAGCTGATGTCGTTCACACAGCAGGCGCTGCGCGTGATCAAGCGGGTGTCGCGGCCGGACGGTTTCAACGTCGGCCTCAATCTCGGTGCGGCGGCGGGTGGTTCGCTCGCCGAGCACCTGCATCAGCACATCGTTCCGCGCTGGGGCGGAGACGCGAACTTCATCACGGTCCTCGCCGGGGTCAAGGTCATGCCGCAATTGCTGCGCGAGACCCGGGGGCTGCTGGCGAAGGCCTGGAATGAATGACGCGATAGATGAATGACGCGCGAGTCGCTGACTCACGCGTTCGGGGTTCCTGTCGGGAAGTGAAGAACGGGGTGGAGAGGTGCTGAGCTTCTTCGGGCGGGCATCGGTGTCCAAGGTGACGGCGCCGCTGGGGAAGGCCCTGGTCAAGACCGGGCTCACCCCCGATTCCGTCACCGTCATCGGCACCGTCGCGACCGTGGCGGGTGCGGTCACACTGTTTCCCAGCGGACATCTGTTCTGGGGAGCGATGTTCATCTGGCTGTTCGTGATGTTCGACATGCTGGACGGCGCGATGGCACGCGCGCGGGGCGGCGGGACCAGGTACGGCGCCGTGCTCGACGCCACCTGCGACCGGGTAGCCGACGGCGCGATCTTCGCCGGCCTCGCCTGGTGGGCCGTCTACCACGAGAACAGCAAGCCGCTGCTGATCGCGACGCTGCTGTGCCTCGTCACGTCGCAGGTGATCTCGTACGCCAAGGCGCGCGCCGAGGCGAGCGGACTGTCCGCCGACGGCGGCCTCATCGAACGGCCCGATCGGCTGATCATCGTGCTCGTCGGCGCCGGCGTCACCGGGCTCGGAGTGCCGTGGGCCGTGCACGTCGCGATGTGGTTGCTGTCGGCGGGCAGCGTGATCACCGTGTTCCAGCGGGTTCTGGCGGTCCGCCGGTCGCCGGGGGCGCGGGACGTGCTGCCCCTGCCGCCCGCAGATCCGACGCCGGAAGACGGACAGGCGACCGCGCAGTGAGCGGCGTGTCCGAACGCCTCAGCGACCTGGGGTACGCGGCAGGCTGGCGGCTGGTGCGTGCCCTGCCCGAGAAGGCCGCGGTCACCCTGTTCGACAGGGGAGCCGACTTCGCCGTCCGGAACGGCGGCCCGGACCAGTTGCGCCGCAACCTCGCCCGGGTGCTGGGGGTGACCCCCGCCGAGGTGCCCGATGCGCTGATGCGGGCGTCGATGCGGTCCTACGCACGGTACTGGCGGGAGGCGTTCCGGCTGCCGTCGATGGACCTGGTGAAGACCGGCGCCGCCCTCGACGAGCTGATCGAGGGACAGAAGCACCTCGACGCCGCGAAGGAAGCCGGCCGGGGCGCGATTCTCGCACTTCCGCACAGCGGCAACTGGGACATGGCCGGTGTGTGGTGCGCCCAGCACTGGGGTGGCCTGTCCACGGTCGCCGAACGGCTGAAACCCGAATCGCTGTACCAGCGGTTCGTCGACTACCGCGAAGGCCTCGGCTTCGAGATCTTCCCGCTCAGCGGCGGTGAGCACCCCCCGTTCGTGGAACTGTCGGAGCGGCTGCGGGACAACGGCATCGTGTGTCTCCTCGGTGAACGCGACCTGGCGAAGAAGGGGGTCCCGGTGACGTTCTTCGGGGAACCGACCCGCATGCCCGCCGGTCCCGCCAAGCTGGCGATCGACACCGGTGCGCCGCTGCTGCCGGTGCACTGCTGGTTCACCGACAGCGGGTGGGGTTTCCGCATCGACCCGCCGATCGACACGACCGCGGGCGTGGCCGCGGCGACCCAGGTCCTGGCGGACCGGTTCGAGGCCAACATCGCCGCACATCCCGAGGACTGGCACATGCTTCAGCCGCTGTGGCTGTCCGACCTGTCGCAGGCGAGGCTCTCCCGTATGGAGAACTCGTGAAGATCGGCATGGTCTGCCCGTACTCGTTCGACGTCCCGGGCGGAGTGCAGGCCCACGTCGTCGACCTCGCGGAGGTCCTGATCGAGCGCGGGCACAAGGTGAGCGTCCTGGCGCCGGCGTCCGACGACGTCGACCTGCCCGGTTTCGTCGTGTCGGCGGGACGCGCCCTCGCGATTCCCTACAACGGTTCGGTGGCCCGGCTGAGTTTCGGCCCCGCCGCGAGTGCCCGGGTCCGGCGCTGGATCTCGGACAACGACTTCGACGTCCTGCACATCCACGAGCCCAACGCGCCGAGCCTGTCGATGCTCGCCATGCGGGTGGCGGAGGGGCCCATCGTGGCGACGTTCCACACCTCGACCACGAAGTCGTTGGTGCTGAGCACGTTTCAGGGTGTGCTCCAGCCGTACCTGGAGAAGATCAGCGGGCGCATCGCGGTATCGGAACTCGCGCGGCGCTGGCAGGTGGAATCGCTCGGCTCCGACGCCGTCGAAATCCCCAACGGCGTCGACGTCCCGGCGTTCGCGCACGCCGAACCGCTGCCCGGCTATCCGCGCCCCGGCAAGACCATCCTCTTCCTCGGCCGCTACGACGAGCCCCGCAAGGGCATGGCCGTGCTCCTGAAGGCGCTGCCCGCGCTGGTGGAGAAGTATCCCGATCTCGAGGTGCTGGTGGTCGGCCGCGGCGACGAGGACAAGTTGCGCCGCGAGGCGGGCCCGGTGTTCGGGCATCTACGTCTGCTCGGCCAGGTCGACGACGCCGAGAAGGCGTCGGCGCTGCGGAGCGCCGACGTGTACTGCGCCCCCAACCTCGGCGGTGAGAGCTTCGGCATCGTGCTGGTGGAGGCGATGGCCGCCGGGGCCGCCGTCGTGGCGAGCGAACTGGACGCATTCCGCCGGGTCCTGCGGGACGGGCAGGCGGGCGTGCTGGTGCCGGTGGGGGATGCGGCGGCGCTCGCCGCCGGGATCGACTCGGTGCTCGGCGACCCCGAGCGCAGCGCCGCGCTCACCGACGTCGGCCGCACGGTGGTCACCGAATACGACTGGCCGGTGGTGGCCGAGCAGATCCTGCGTGTCTACGAGACGGTCACCGTCGGCCGCGACGGCGTGCGGGAGGTCGGCTCGTGACGCTCTCCGCCCTCACGATCCTGGTTCTCGCGCTGGTCGCGGCCGTCGTCCTCGCGATCGGCCTGTGGGCGTACGGCACGGCCAACCGCCTCGACCGCCTGCACGTCCGCTCCGACCTGTCCTGGCAGGCCCTCGACGCTGCCCTCGCCCGCCGGGCGGTGGTCGTCCGTGCGGCGGCCGCGGCGATGGACCCACCCGAGGGCAGGTCGCTGGCCGCGCTGGCGGCCAGGGCCGAACGAGCGGACCGGGCCGACCGGGAGATCGCCGAGAACGCGTTGTCCAGCGCACTCTCGTCGCTCGACCCGGACACCCTGCGCCCCCAGTTGGTGGCGGAACTCGCCGACGCCGAGGCGCGGGTGCTGATCGCCCGCCGATTCCACAACGACGCCGTCCGCGACACGCTCGCCCTACGCACCCGGCGGCCCGTCCGATGGCTGCACCTCGGGGGCACGGCCCCGCTGCCGACGTACTTCGAGATCACCGAACGTTCGTCCGCCGCCGCGGTCACCGAGGGACTGTCCCTCGACTCGGTCCGCACCTCCGCCCGGGTGGTGCTGCTCGACGGTGAGGGCCGGGTGCTGCTGCTGCGTGGACACGACCCCACCGTCCCCGACATCTACTACTGGTTCACGATCGGCGGCGCCGTCGAGAAGGGCGAGAACCTGCGGGCGGCCGCCGTCCGGGAGATCGCCGAGGAGACCGGGCACACCGCGTCGCCCGAGTCGCTGCGCGGACCGATGTGGCGTCGGGTGGCGATCTTCTCCTGGAACGGGCAGCTCATCCGGTCCGAGGAGCTGTTCTTCGCGTTGCGCACCGACGGGTTCGAGCCGCATCACGGCGGCTTCACCGAACTCGAGAGCCGCACCATCACCGGTCACCGGTGGTGCACCGCGGACACGGTACGGGAACTGGCGGCGGCGGGCGAAGCCGTGTACCCGCACGACCTCGCGGATCTCCTCGACGAGGCCGAAGCGGTCGCTGTTGCCGCCGACGACCCCGAGGTGCGCGCGATCACCTGAGCCGCCCGCAGATCCGGAGAAAGCCAGCAATCGCGGACTGGCTACGGAAGTGGACTGGCGTTCGTCCTAGAATCAAGTACTGCAGCGTGAACGTCGTCGCTCACGCATGCCGCTATCGCAATCAATCCACGCCACACCTCAGGAGTTCGCTGTGAGCACCCCCGACACCACCCCCACCACCGGTACGGCGCGCGTCAAGCGTGGCATGGCCGAGATGTTGAAGGGCGGGGTCATCATGGACGTCGTCACCCCCGACCAGGCGAAGATCGCCGAGGACGCCGGTGCCGTTGCGGTGATGGCACTCGAGCGGGTGCCCGCGGACATCCGCGCCCAGGGCGGCGTGTCCCGGATGAGCGACCCGGACATGATCGATGGCATCATCTCCGCCGTGTCGATCCCGGTGATGGCCAAGGCCCGGATCGGGCACTTCGTCGAGGCGCAGATCCTGCAGTCGCTCGGTGTCGACTACATCGACGAGTCCGAGGTCCTGACGCCCGCCGATTACGCCAACCACATCGACAAGTGGAAGTTCACCGTTCCGTTCGTCTGTGGTGCCACGAACCTTGGTGAGGCGCTGCGCCGGATCACCGAGGGTGCGGCGATGATCCGCTCGAAGGGTGAGGCCGGCACCGGGGACGTGTCCAACGCGACCACCCACATGCGCACCATCGGCGGGGAGATCCGCAGGCTGACGTCGCTGAGCGAGGACGAGCTGTACGTGGCGGCCAAGGAGCTGCAGGCCCCGTACGACCTGGTCGTCGAGGTCGCCAAGGCCGGTAAGCTGCCGGTCACCATGTTCACCGCCGGCGGCATCGCCACCCCGGCGGACGCGGCGATGATGATGCAGCTCGGCGCGGAGGGTGTGTTCGTCGGTTCCGGCATCTTCAAGTCSGGCAACCCGGCCGAGCGCGCCGCGGCGATCGTCAAGGCGACCACGTTCTTCGACGACCCGGACGTCCTCGCGAAGGTGTCCCGCGGGCTGGGCGAGGCGATGGTCGGCATCAACGTCGACGACATCCCCGTCCCGCACCGGCTCGCCGAGCGCGGCTGGTGATCCCCCCGCTCGATCACTGATCGAGCGTCGGCGCTCCCGGCGCTGTTCCTCCGCTCGCACCGCACGAGGCCCCCACCGGGGCCCGTGCGGTGCGGCCCGGTGCCCGGGACCGTGGGAGAGTGTCAGCGGACGAGCATCGGAAGGGGCCGTGGATGGCGACGATCGAAGAGATCCTGGAAGTGGAACGCCTCGAGGAGAACATCTTCCGGGGCATAGCGACCGAGACCATGCTTCCCCGCACCTTCGGCGGGCAGGTGGCCGGTCAGGCGCTGGTGGCGGCGGTCCGCACCGTCGACCCCCGCTTCGCGGTGCATTCGCTGCACGGCTACTTCCTCCGCCCCGGCAATCCCACGATGCCGATCGTGTACCTCGTGGACCGCATCCGGGACGGCCGCTCGTTCGTCACCCGGCGGGTCAGCGCCGTTCAGGACGGCCAGGCCATCTTCACGATGTCGGCGTCCTTCCAGGTCGACGACGTGGGCATCGAGCACCAGGACGAGATGCCCGTGGTCCAGCCGCCCGACAATCTGCCGTTCGCCGGCGAATCCGACGACCCGGAGATCGCCTGGCTGGCCCGGGAGTGGTCCGACTGGGACATCCGGATCGTCGGACACGGCGAGGTCGACCGCATCCGCGGTGCGGCCGCGCAGCAGCAGGCGTGGTTCCGGTCCCGCAGGACGCTGCCCGACGACCCCGTCTTCCATGTCTGCGCGCTGGCGTACATGAGCGACATGACGCTCATCGGTTCCGCGATGACCCCGCATCCCGGTGTCGAGATCGACAGTGCCTCACTCGATCACGCGCTGTGGTTCCTGCGCCCGTTCCGGGCCGACGAATGGCTGCTGTACGACCAGACGTCGCCCGCCGCCGGCTTCGGCCGGGCTCTCGCGCAGGGACGGATCTTCGACCGGAAGGGGAACCTGGTCGCCGCCGTGGTGCAGGAAGGGCTGACCCGGTTCCTGCGCACGACGTGAGCGGCTCAGCGGCCTGCTCGGACCGCGGGTTTCGGCGGATGGTCGTACCGCACCAGCAGGTCGGGTTCGTCGGTGACGTCGGCGGCGCGGCGCAGCAGTGCGGGCACGGTCCATCGTTGATCGTCCGGAGTACGGCGCCGCAGGGCCCCTTCACTCAGGTGGAGTTGCACGGTGACGTCGAAGTCGAGGTCCCGGCCGAGCAGCATCGGGCCTGTCACGAGAAGCACCTGCCCGTCGGCGGCGGGCACGCGGGCGCAGCGGGCGGAGCGATCCTCGGCCTCGTCCCACAGCCGCGGCAACCACCGGCGGTCGGCGCGGACCGACCGCACCACCTCCCGGTTCAGTGCGTCGTAGTCGAACCAGAGCGTGCGGTAGCTGAGTTCGTCGTCGCGTCCGTGCTCGAACCGCAGGGAGGCGGGCCGGACGTAGTCGTGGACGGACACGACGTCGCAGGGCCGGCCCTGTTCGCGCAGCGACGCGCAGATCGCGTCCGAGAGGGGGAGCGGCTGCGCGGCGTCGGGGGCATCGATCGCGACGACGGCGGTGCCGTCCACCGCGAGACAACGCTCGGTGACGAGTGCGACGAGACCGTCCGGGCTCGTCGGTGTGAACATCGTCATGGCACCCATGGTGCCTCGAGCCCGAACCGGGCGGATAACCTTGACCAGGCACAGAAGGAGGGCGGATGGCGAGCATCGAGGACATTCTCGAACTCGAAGCGCTGGAGAAGGACATCTTCCGCGGGTCGGTTCATCCGTCCGTGCTGAAGAGGACGTTCGGCGGGCAGGTCGCCGGTCAGTCGCTCGTCTCCGCCGTCCGCACCGTCGACGAGATATTCGAGGTGCACTCCCTGCACGGGTACTTTCTGCGCCCCGGAAATCCGGCGGAACCCACCGTGTACCTGGTCGACCGGATCCGGGACGGCCGGTCCTTCTGCACCCGGCGCGTCACGGGCATCCAGGACGGCAAGGCGATCTTCACCATGTCGGCCTCGTTCCACTCGCAGGACGAGGGCATCGAGCACCAGGACACGATGCCGTCGGTCCCCGAGCCCGAAGAGCTCGTCGACGCACAGACCGTCGAGGAGATGGCCGCCACCGATCTCTACCGGGAGTGGAAGGAATGGGACGTCCGTATCGTTCCGGCCGACTGCACCAGGAAGACTCCCGGAATCGCCGCGCAGCAACGCGTGTGGATGCGTTACCGCAACACACTGCCCGACGATCGGGTCTTCCACATCTGCACCCTCGCCTACCTCAGTGACATGACGCTCCTCGGCGCGTCGAAGGTCCCGCACCCCGGAGTGGTCACCCAGACCGCGTCGCTCGACCACGCCATGTGGTTCCTGCGCCCGTTCCGCGCCGACGAGTGGCTGCTCTACGACCAGACCTCACCCTCCGCCGGCTTCGGCCGCGCCCTCACCCAGGGCCGCATGTTCGACCGGAACGGCACCATGGTCGCCGCCGTGGTGCAGGAGGGGTTGACCCGCATCCAGCGCGATCAGGACCAGCGCGACATCGAGACAGGAAACATGGCATGACCCGTCCCCTCGTCGGAGTGCTCGCCCTGCAGGGCGACGTCCGTGAACACCTTGCTGCACTGAATGATTCGGGCGCCGACGCCGTGGGCATCCGTCGCCCGGAGGAGCTCGAGAAGATCGACGGCCTGGTGATCCCGGGCGGTGAGTCGACGACGATGAGCAAGCTGCTGCAGATCTTCGAACTGCTCGAGCCGCTGAAGGCCCGCCTGCGCGACGGGTTGCCCGCCTACGGGTCGTGCGCCGGGATGATCCTCCTCGCGAGCGAGATCCTCGACACCCGACCCGACGCCCAGCACCTCGGCGCCATCGACATGACCGTGCGCCGCAACGCATTCGGCCGTCAGGTCGATTCCTTCGAGTCCGACCTCGAATTCGAGGGCATCGTCGGCGACCCGATGCGGGCCGTGTTCATCCGGGCCCCGTGGGTGGAGCGCGTCGGCGACGACGTCCAGGTCCTCGCCCGGGTGCCCGAGTCGGGTGGCGCGGCCGCCGGACGCATCGTGGCCGTGCGGCAGGGTTCCGTGGTGGCGACGTCGTTCCACCCGGAGGTCACGGGGGATCGGCGAGTGCACGAGTTGTTCGTCGACATCGTCCGCGGGGTCTAGGGCATCTTCCCCGATCCCCGTTTCGGCGCTCCCGAGAGGGATCGGGAGACACGCCCTAACCCGCCGGACGGGGTGCGGCGAGCGAGTTGAGGAGCGCCGCACCCTGAGCGGCGCCGTCGACGGTGACGGCGAACGGGCGGCCGCCGGCGCGGGTCACTACGATGCCCTCGCCGCCGCGGATCACCACCGCGGTTCCGCGCGGTGAGAAGCGGTATCCCCAGCCGCCCCAGTCCGCGGGGCGGATCTCGGTCACCTGCGCCTCGTCGACCGCGTCGAGTGGGATGTGCCGCCAGCGCACGTTCCACGACGCGAGGCTCAGCCCGGTGCGGTCGACCTGCACGGTCACGGAAGCGAAGGCGCCGCCGGCGACCACCAGGACGAGGAACAGCGCCGCGAGCCAGAGTGCGCCCACCAGCGCGGACACGAGCGCGGCGACGGCCATGGCGAGAGCGAGCACGCCCGCCCAGCGCCCGCGCGCGTATCCGGTCCAGGACGCGCGTTCGCCGGGCGCCAGGGGGACGGGCAGTGTCGGCGCGGGGCCGTTCTCCGTGGCGTGCGACGGCCGGGGGAGCAGGACGAACGTGGCGACCGCCCACAGGATTCCCAGCAGGGGGATCACGATCCACCAGCCCAGCGTCGCCGCGTCGGGCGAGCCCGCACGGACGGTGGCGGCGACGCTGACGATCCACGTCGTGGCCACCGTCCACCCGGTGAACACGGTGGCGGGGAGCCAGAGCGCGGCGTCGGTGCGGATCCGGGCCGCGGCGACGCCGGCGGTGCCCGCGGCGATCGCGCAGACGGCGAGGGCGATCCAGAAGTAGGTGGTCGTGTCGCTGAAACCGTCGGGTCGGGTGCCGGACCAGTGGCTGGCCACCACCGGCGGCAGATCGCCGCCCCACGCGAGTCTCGCGATCACGAGGGCGAGGAGGGGTACCGCCGAGGTCGCGGTGAGGAGGCGCGTGCGGGAGGTCGTCATTGTTCGGTGGTCTCCTTGATCACGTCGAGCATCTGTTCGGTGTCGAGTCCGAGGCGCCGTGCCTCGGCGACGAAAGTGCGTGCGGCTTCGGTCAATCCGGTACGAATCGGGTCTGTGTCGGCGCGGACGACCGCGCCCCGGCCCCGGCGGAGGTCGATCAGCCCCTCGTCGCGGAGGGTGGCGTAGGCGCGCAGCACCGTGTGGAGGTTGACGTCGATGGACTCGGCCAGTGCCCGGGCGGAGGGCAGCCGGTCGCCCGCGTCGATCTCGCCGCGCAGGAACGCGCCGCGCACATTGGCGGCGATCTGTTCGCCCAGTGGGGTGCCGGAGCTGTGGTCGACTCGCATCAACATGTTTGCATTCTATGCAAACAATGGTGACTTTTGCGAGTTGTTACCCCGGGATAGCGCAGGGGTGGCCGGGCTGCGGGTAACATCGTCAAAGCTGAAACCGCGCAGTCGGCGTGCCAAAAGCAGCAGGAAAGGGGCTTGAATCGCATGAGCGGCCACTCCAAATGGGCCACCACCAAGCACAAGAAGGCTGTGATCGATGCCAAGCGTGGCAAAGCCTTCGCGAAGCTGATCAAGAACATCGAGGTGGCGGCCCGTACCGGCGGTGGCGACCCTGCGGGAAACCCCACCCTGTACGACGCTATCCAGAAGGCCAAGAAGACGTCGGTCCCCAACGACAACATCGAGCGCGCCCGCAAGCGCGGCGCCGGTGAAGAAGCGGGCGGCGCCGACTGGCAGACCATCATGTACGAGGGCTACGGACCCAACGGCGTCGCCGTCCTCATCGAGTGTCTGACCGACAACCGCAACCGTGCGGCCGGCGAGGTGCGGACCGCGATGACCCGCAACGGCGGAAACATGGCCGACCCGGGTTCGGTGTCCTACCTGTTCGCCCGCAAGGGCGTCGTCACCCTGGAGAAGGGCGACCAGACCGAGGACGACGTGCTCATGGCGGTCCTCGACGCGGGCGCCGAAGAGGTCACCGACCTGGGCGAGACGTTCGAGATCGTGAGCGAGCCCACCGACCTCGTGGCCGTGCGCAGCGCTCTGCAGGAGGCGGGCATCGACTACGACTCCGCCGAGGCCGACTTCCGCGCATCCGTCGAGGTCCCGGTCGACGCGGACGGGGCCCGCAAGGTGTTCAAGCTCGTCGACGCACTCGAGGAGTCCGACGACGTGCAGAACGTCTACACCAACGTCGACCTCTCCGACGAGGTGCTCGCCGAACTCGACGACTGATCGCACGGGCGCACGGCGCGGGGCGGGGGAGCGGTGCTCGCCCGCCCCGCGCCTTCCTGCGTGTTGGTGCGCCGACACGTCCGACGCCACGGCTAAGCTATCGAACAGCTGTTCGGCGTGGGAGAGGTGGCTTTGCGTGCGTGTGCTGGGTGTGGATCCCGGTCTGACCCGGTGCGGATTCGGAGTGGTGGACGGCGGCAACGGCCGCACCGTCACCCCGGTGGCCGTCGGCGTGGTCCGAACCCCGGCAGACCTCGAATTGTCGTCACGACTGCTGCGGATCTCGGAGGCCGCCGAATCGTGGATCGATCTGCACCGGCCGGAGGTCGTGGCGATCGAGCGGGTGTTCTCCCAGCACAACGTGCGCACCGCGATGGGTACCGCGCAGGCGGGCGGCGTCGTCGCCCTCGCCGCCGCGCGCCGCGGCATCGGCGTGTGTTTCCATACCCCCAGTGAGGTCAAGGCGGCCGTCACCGGAAGCGGATCGGCCGACAAAGCTCAGGTGACGGCGATGGTGACACGCATCCTCAAGCTGGCGGCCGCGCCCAAACCGGCCGACGCCGCGGACGCGCTGGCCCTGGCGATCTGCCATTGCTGGCGGGCGCCGATGATCGAACGCATGGCCCGCGCCGAGGCCGCGGCCGCCGAACAGAAACGTCGCTACCAGGCCCGGCTGGCCGAAGTGAAGAAGGCAGGTACACGATGATCGCGTCCGTCCGCGGCGAGGTGCTCGAGATCGCCCTCGACCATGCGGTGATCGAATCCGCGGGAGTGGGATATCGCGTGAACGCGACCCCGGCCACCCTCGGCGGGCTGCAGCGGGGAACCGAGGCCCGGTTGGTCACGGCGATGATCGTCCGCGAGGACTCGATGACGCTGTACGGGTTCCCCGACTCTGAGTCCAAGGAGTTGTTCGGGCTGCTCCAGACGGTGTCGGGTGTCGGTCCACGCCTGGCGATGGCGACACTCGCCGTCCTCGAACCCGAGGCGTTGCGGGCCGCGCTCGCCGAGGGCAACGTCACGGCACTCACCCGGGTGCCCGGCATCGGCAAGCGCGGGGCCGAGCGGATGGTCGTCGAACTGCGCGACAAGGTCGACGCGGTCGCGTCCACGTCCGGGGCGGTGCCGCTCGGCGCGGGCGGCGGCGGATCGATCCGCGATCAGATCGTCGAGGCGCTCGTCGGGCTCGGCTTCCCGGCCAAGCAGGCCGAACAGGCCACCGACTCCGTCCTCGCCGAGGCCCCCGAGTCGACCACCTCGTCCGCGCTGCGCTCCGCCCTGTCCCTGCTCGGGAAGACCAGATGAATCCGGAACCCGGCGGCGACTACGACGACGAGTCCCCGGTTTCGGCCGATCTCGTCGCCGGCGACGGCGACATCGAGGCCAGCCTGCGGCCGAAGAACCTGCACGATTTCATCGGGCAGCCGCGGGTCCGGGAGCAGTTGCAACTCGTCCTGACCGGCGCCAAGATGCGCGGCGGCACCCCCGACCACATCCTGCTCTCCGGACCTCCCGGGCTGGGAAAGACCAGCATGGCGATGATCATCGCCGCCGAACTGGGTTCCTCGCTGAGACTGACGTCGGGTCCGGCGCTCGAGCGCGCCGGCGACCTGGCCGCCATGCTGAGCAATCTCGTCGAGGGCGACGTGCTGTTCATCGACGAGATCCACCGCATCGCCCGTCCGGCGGAGGAGATGCTCTACCTCGCGATGGAGGACTTCCGGGTCGACGTCGTGGTCGGCAAGGGTCCCGGCGCCACCTCCATACCCCTGGAGGTCGCGCCGTTCACCCTGGTCGGGGCCACCACCCGCTCGGGGGCGCTCACCGGGCCGCTGCGCGACCGGTTCGGGTTCACCGCCCACATGGACTTCTACGAACCGGCGGAGCTGCAGCAGATCCTCATGCGATCGGCGGGCATCCTCGGGGTGCAACTCGGCGAGGAGGCCGGCGCCGAGATCGCGAGCCGGTCCCGGGGCACACCCCGCATCGCGAACCGCCTGCTCCGCCGCGTCCGCGACTACGCCGAGGTCCGCGCGGACGGCGTCGTCACCCGCGAGATCGCGCACGCCGCCCTCGCCGTGTACGACGTCGACCAGCTGGGACTCGACCGCCTCGACCGTTCCGTCCTCAGCGCCCTGGTGCGCAGCTTCGGCGGCGGCCCGGTCGGGGTGTCCACCCTGGCGGTCGCGGTGGGTGAGGAGCCCGCCACCGTCGAGGAGGTGTGTGAGCCGTTCCTCGTCCGCGCCGGAATGATCGCGCGCACACCCCGCGGCCGTGTCGCCACCGCGGCCGCGTGGATACAACTGGGCCTGACCCCGCCGCCGGACGCCGTGACCGGCGGAATCGAGGTCCGCGTCAACGAACCGCAGGCCTCCCTGTTCGATCCGGAAGACCCCTGATCGACTCCCGGAGAAACGCCCGCCTCGTGCCGACCGAACCGGTGTCCGGGCCGGTGATGGCACACTGGTGTATTGCATCGGTCCAACCGGGACCAGTGCTTCGGACCGTGCGACATACCTCGAGGTTGACTTACAGATGGATTTTCTCTTCCCGCTCCTGATTCTGGCGCTGCTCGTCCCGATGTTCCTGGGGATCCGCCGGCAGAAGAAGGAGGCGGCCAAGGTGACTGTTCTGCAGGACTCGCTCTCGGTGGGCGACCGCATCCTCACGACCGCCGGTCTGCACGGCACCGTCGTCGCGCTCGGCGACGACACGATCGACCTCGAGATCGCTCCCGGCGTGGTCACCACGTGGTCGCGTCTCGTCGTCCGCGAGCAGATCGTCGACGCCCCGCTGCAGGGTGACGGTGCCATCGACCACGAGTCGATCAGCACCGAGGCCCCCGCCACCGACATCGTGCGCGAGGATCGTGAGAACGGCGGCGACACCACGCCGCGGCTGAACAAGGATTGACCGGCGCTTCCGCGGTGCACCCACGCAACCGTCGCGTCGCGCCCCGGGCGCGGTGACCGGGGCACAGCCCTGCGTCCGCCGGTCCCGTGCGCTGTGAGCGTTCCCACCCGAACTGCACGTACTGAGGAGACATAGAGATCGTGGCACCTTCCACAGGATCGGTGCATCCCGTCCGCTACCTCACCGTTTTCGCGGTGCTCGTGGCGGTTCTGTATGCCCTGGTGTTCTTCACCGGCGACAAGTCCGCGACACCCAAGCTGGGCATCGACCTGCAAGGTGGGACCCGAGTCACCCTCACCGCACGC
Organism: Rhodococcus sp. P4_B6; assembly: GCF_056402215.1. Taxonomy (NCBI): domain Bacteria; kingdom Bacillati; phylum Actinomycetota; class Actinomycetes; order Mycobacteriales; family Nocardiaceae; genus Rhodococcus; species Rhodococcus sp. P4_B6. The sequence continues at coordinate 18,811 of NZ_JBFUHV010000050.1, forward strand.
ACCCCGGACGGCAGCAAGCCGACGCCGGACAGCCTGCGGCAGGCGCAGGAGATCATCGAGACCCGTGTGAACGGACTCGGCGTGTCCGGCTCCGAGGTGGTCATCGACGGCGACAACCTGGTCATCACCGTCCCCGGCGACGACAGCGCCCAGGCCCGGTCGCTCGGCCAGACGGCGCGGTTGTACGTCCGCCCCGTCCAGACGTCGCAGGCCGCGGCCGCTCCAGGCACGCAGGCGCCCGCCGCCGGTGAGACGCCGGCCCAGGCGCCCGCCGGAACCGAGACTCCCGCGCCGCAGAACCGGCCGTTCCCGGCACAGGACCCGTCCACGTCACCCGCGCCCGCCCCCACGGTGGAACCGGCGCCCACCGACGAGTCCGGGACCGAAACCGCCGAGGCGGCTGACGAGATCGCGGCCGCCCGGGCCACGCGCCAGAGCACCGACCCCGCCGTACAGCAGCAGGCCATGGCGACCCTCGACTGCAGCGTGCCCGACCCGTTGCGCGGCAACGACGACCCGGCTCTGCCGCTGGTTGCGTGCTCCACCGACGGTCAGGCCGTGTATCTGCTCGAACCGGCGATCATCGACGGCCAGGAGATCGCCGACGCGACGTCCGGGTACAACTCCCAGCAGTCGCGGCACGAGGTGAGCCTGACGTTCAAGTCCGAGGGCAGCAACACCTGGGCCACGTTCACGTCGCAGAACATCGGCAAGCAGGCCGCGTTCACACTCGACTCCAAGGTGGTGAGCGCGCCGGTCGTCCAGGGCGCGACACCCGCAGGCAGTTCGACGTCGATCACCGGTTCGTTCACCGCGGACAGCGCGAAGGAACTCGCGAACACCCTGAAGTACGGTTCGCTGCCGCTGTCGTTCGCGGCGTCGGAGGCCGAGACGGTGTCCGCGACCCTGGGTCTCGCCTCGCTGCAGGCCGGTCTCATCGCCGGTCTGGTGGGTCTGGTCCTGGTGCTGCTCTACTGCCTGCTCTACTACCGCATGCTCGGAGTGCTCACGGCGCTGTCCCTGGTCCTGTCCGGTGTGATGGTCTACGCGATCATGGTGCTGCTCGGCCGGTACATCAACTTCACCCTCGACCTCGCCGGCATCGCCGGTCTGATCATCGGCATCGGCATGACGGCCGACTCGTTCGTGGTGTTCTTCGAGAGAATCAAGGACGAGATGAGAGAGGGACGCAGTTTCCGGTCCGCGGTTCCGCGCGGCTGGGCGCGTGCGCGCCGGACCATCCTGTCCGGTAACGCGGTCAGCTTCATCGCCGCCGCGGTGCTGTACATCCTCGCGATCGGCCAGGTGCGCGGGTTCGCGTTCACCCTCGGCCTGACCACCATTCTCGACGTCGTCGTCGTGTTCCTGGTGACGTGGCCGCTGGTCCACCTGGCCTCGAAGTCGCCGTTCTGGTCGAGGCCGGGCGTCAACGGACTGGGTGCCGTGCAGCAGATCGCCAAGGAACGCAAGGCTGCCGCAGCGTCGGCGAAGGAGTCACGAGTATGAGCGAATCGACCACGTCGTCCAAGTCTGCGTCGCAGACGGACCCCGAGTCTTCGCTGTCCGATTCGGGCGTCAACCAGACATCGATGCCCCGGCACAGCTGGCTGTCCCGGCTGTACACCGGAACCGGCGCCTTCGAGGTGGTCGGCCGCCGCCGCTTCTACTACATCCTGACCGGCACGATCGTGCTGATCTCGCTGCTGAGCATCCTCGTCCGTGGATTCACCCTCGGTATCGACTTCGAGGGTGGATCGCGGATCCAGTTCCCCGCGGGCGACGGGGTCGACACCACACAGGTGGAGAACGTCTACTCCGACGCGCTGGGAATGGACCCCGTCTCGGTGCAGACCGTCGGCTCGGGTTCGAGTGCGACCGTGCAGATCCGCTCGGAGGCGCTCGACGCGGCCCAGGTGGTGAAGCTGCAGAACGCGCTGTACGACGAGTTCCAGCCGAAGGACAGTGACGGCACCGTCAACGAGAACGTGATCAGCGTCGCCGACGTCAGCGAGACGTGGGGCGGGCAGATCACCCAGAAGGCGCTGATCGCGCTGCTTGTGTTCCTCGTGATCGTCAGCGTGTACATCGCCGTCCGGTTCGAGCGCGACATGGCGATCGCCGCGATCGTCGCATTGTTCTTCGACATCGCCGTCACCGCCGGTGTGTATTCGCTCGTCGGCTTCGAGGTGACCCCGGCGACCGTCATCGGCCTGTTGACGATTCTCGGATTCTCGCTCTACGACTCGGTGGTGGTGTTCGACAAGGTCGAGGAGAACACCCGGGGAATTCTGCATCTGACCCGACGCACGTACGCCGAGCAGGCGAACCTCGCGGTCAACCAGACGTTGATGCGCTCCATCAACACCACACTGATCAGCGTGCTGCCGGTGCTCGCGCTGATGGTGGTCGCGGTGTGGATGCTCGGTGTCGGAACGCTGAAGGACCTGGCGTTGGTGCAGCTCGTCGGCATCATCGTCGGTGCGTACTCGTCGATCTTCTTCGCGACACCGTTGCTGGTCACCCTGAAGGAGCGGTGGGGTCCGGTGGCCGCGCACACGCGGAAGGTCCTCGCCCGACGGGCGACCCTGGCCGAAGGCGGAGCGCAGAAGGCCGGCGCGCCGGCGACCGCATCCACCCCGGAGGCGGCCGTGCCGCGTTCCCGAACCGCGTCGACCGCACCTGCTCCGGGCTCACGTCCCACCGGGAAGCGCAACAAGAAGAGGCACTGACATGCCCGCATCGCACAGCACCCGGCGCGGTGCGCCCACCCGACGCGGCCGGACGGCGGCCGTGTCGGGTGCCGGTCTCCTCGCGGCCGTGCTCCTCACAGGCACCCTCGTCGGATGCGCCGAGGAGGGCGAGCAGATCCCGTCGATCGGCTACGCCATCGACAACACCGTCACCACCTACAACGCGAACAGCGTCGCGGGTGCGGTGTCGGGGGCGCGTCAGGCGTTCGCGCGGGTCCTGCCCGGGTTCAACTACACCGGGCCCGAAGGCGGACCGGTGGCCGACACGGACATCGGCACCGCCAACGCGATGCCCGGGGACGCCCTCACCATCCAGTACAAGCTGAACCCCAACTCCGTCTACTCCGACGGCGTCCCGATGTCCTGCGACGACCTGGTGCTCACCTGGGCGGCGAACAGCGGCCGCTTCACCCGCCGGAACGACCAGGGCGCGACCGTCCCGATGTTCGATGCGGCGAGCACCGCCGGCTACACGGACATCGACCGGATCGACTGCCAGACCGGTGCGAAGGATGCCGTCGTCACGTTCAAGGCGGGACGGAACGTCACCGACTGGAAGTCGCTGTTCGGTGCGACGTCGATGATGCCGGCGCACGTCGTCGCCACTGCCACCGGCGTCCCCGACATCGTGTCCGCCGTGCAGAATTCGGACACCGCGGCCCTCACGCGCGTCGCGGACTTCTGGAACTCCGGATGGACGATGACACCGGGCGACCTCGACCTCACGCTGTTCCCGGCATCCGGCCCCTACAAGGTCGAATCGTTCTCCGCGGACGAGGGTCTGGTGCTGGTGGCCAACGACCGCTGGTGGGGGAACCGTCCCGCCACGTCTCGGATCGTGGTGTGGCCCAAGTCTTCCGACATCAGCGCGCGGATCGGTGACGGTGCGGTCGAGGTCGTCGACGTCGCCGCGGGATCGGCGCCGGATCTGGACCTCGGCGGGTTCGAGGTGACCGAGGTGGCCTCCCGCAGCGTCGAGCAGTTCGTCTTGTCCACCTCGGGGCTGTTCGAGAACGCGGCGGGACGGCGGGCGTTCGCGGCTTGCCTGCCCCGCGACGAGCTGGCGGCGAAATTCGGGCTCGCCGCGGAACCGGACGCGGACGGCGCCGGCTCCGGCGGTCCGGTCGGCACGCGGGTCACCGCACCCGACAGTCTCGTCCACCAGTCGGTGGCCGGCGCTGTCGGCGGCCGGTACGAGACGGCGGACACGGCGGCGGCCACCGCCGCGCTCGCCGACACCGACAACACGTCGGCGACCGTCCGGATCGGATACCTGGGCCCGAACCCGCGGCGCGCCGACATCGTGTCCGCGGTCGCGGCKGCATGCGCCCCGGCCGGGATCACCGTGCAGGACGTCGCCTCGCCGGAGTTCACACCGTCGATGCTGCGCGGCGGGCAGGTGGACGTGGTGCTCGCGGGGACGGCGTCCGCCCCCGGTGCGGCAGGCACCGCCGCGGCCACCACCGCGATGTACGCCCTCCGCAGTGGAAACGGATCGAACTTCGGCGACTACAGCAACAGTCGCGTCGACCGGATCGTCGATCAGCTCGCCGTCGACGACTCGACCGCCACCCAGCTGTCGCTGTCGACGGAGGTCGAGAACATCCTGTGGTCGGACGTGCCGACGGTGCCGCTGTTCGACCAGCCGCGAACCGTCGCGTTCGCGTCGGGTCTGCAGGCGGGAACGGTCAATCCGACTGTTTCGGGCGCCGGGTGGAACATGGACAGGTGGGTTCTGCGCCGGTGATCGATCATTCCGCGGCCCGTGACGCCGTCACCCGGCTCACCCGGTGGGCCGACGACTTCCCACAACCCGGCGTGCGGTTCGCCGATCTGACGCCCGTCTTCTCCGACGCCGACGGTTTCCGTGTCGTCGTCGACGCCCTGGCCGCGTGCGCGCCGGCGGCGGAGGTGATCGCCGCCGTCGACGCGCGGGGGTTCCTCCTCGGCGGCGGCGTGGCCCGGGAGCTGGGATCCGGTGTGGTGGCCGTGCGGAAGTCGGGCAAACTGCCGCCGCCCGTGCTGTCGCAGTCGTACACCCTCGAGTACGGAACGGCCACGCTGGAGATCCCGGACGGATCGATCGGCCTGGAGGGGCGTTCGGTTCTCGTCGTCGACGACGTCCTCGCCACCGGCGGCACCCTCGACGCGACGGCGCGGCTGGTGGAATCCGCAGGTGCCCGCGTGATCGGCATCGCCGTGGTCCTGGAGATCGCCGCGCTGGGCGGCCGCGAGCGCCTCGGAAAGTACCCGCTCACGTCCCTCGTCACGGTCTGAGTACTAAAGTTGGGCCTGGTGGTCGTCACGGCCACCGGGGCGCATGCCCGAGACCAGCCAGGGCCCCAGAGCCCGAGCCATTTCAGTGGTAGGAGGTGACGGCATGACTTCGAATCTTGATCGGTCGCAGAACACGGGAACACCCGCGTCTGCGCAATCCGATGCCGAGTCACCTGCAGCGAACCCGGCTTCCGGTAACAACCGTGGAGCACAGGGATTCGCCGTTCCGGCGTCCGCATCGCGCCGGGTACGAGCGCGACTCGCCAGGCGCATCACAGGTCAGCGGAACACGACCATCCGGCCGGTTCTCGAACCCCTCGTCAGTCTGCATCGCGAGCTCTACCCCAAGGCGGACCTGGCGCTCCTGCAGCGCGCCTACGACGTTGCCGAGGAACGGCACGCCAGCCAGCGCCGCAAGTCGGGCGACCCGTACATCACGCATCCGCTCGCCGTCGCCAGCATCCTCGCCGAACTGGGGATGGACACGACCACCCTGGTCGCGGCCCTGCTCCACGACACCGTCGAAGACACCGGCTACTCCCTCGACCAGCTGACCGACGAGTTCGGCGAAGAAGTCGCGCACCTCGTCGACGGCGTCACCAAACTCGACAAGGTGGTGCTCGGCAACGCCGCCGAGGGCGAGACCATCCGCAAGATGATCATCGCGATGGCCCGCGATCCGCGCGTGCTGGTGATCAAGGTGGCCGACCGGCTCCACAACATGCGGACCATGCGGTTCCTGCCACCCGAGAAGCAGGCCCGCAAGGCCCGCGAAACGCTCGAGGTGATCGCGCCGCTGGCCCACCGGCTCGGCATGGCCACCGTGAAATGGGAACTCGAGGACCTGTCCTTCGCGATCCTCCATCCCAAGAAGTACGACGAGATCGTGCGGCTCGTCGCCGACCGGGCGCCGTCCCGCGACACCTACTTGGCGAAGGTGCGCGCGGAGATCAACGCGACCCTGACCGCGTCGCGGATCAACGCGGTCGTCGAGGGCAGGCCCAAGCACTACTGGTCGATCTACCAGAAGATGATCGTCAAAGGCCGCGACTTCGACGACATCCACGACCTGGTCGGGGTGCGGATCCTGTGCGACGAGGTCCGCGACTGTTACGCGGCCGTCGGTGTCGTCCACTCGCTGTGGCAGCCGATGGCCGGCCGGTTCAAGGACTACATCGCGCAGCCGCGCTACGGCGTCTACCAGTCGCTGCACACCACCGTCGTCGGACCCGAGGGCAAACCCCTCGAGGTGCAGATCCGCACCCACGACATGCACCGGACCGCGGAGTTCGGCATCGCTGCGCACTGGCGGTACAAGGAGACCAAGGGCAGGCACTCCGGTGACGTCGCCGAGGTCGACGACATGGCGTGGATGCGTCAGCTCCTCGACTGGCAGCGTGAGGCCGCCGACCCGGGTGAGTTCCTGGAGTCGCTGCGCTACGACCTCGCGGTCAAGGAGATCTTCGTCTTCACCCCCAAGGGCGACGTGGTGACCCTGCCCGCCGGGTCGACGCCCGTCGACTTCGCGTATGCGGTGCACACGGAGGTCGGGCACCGCTGTATCGGCGCCCGGGTCAACGGCAGGCTGGTGGCGCTCGAACGCAAGCTCGAGAACGGCGAGGTGGTGGAGGTCTTCACCTCCAAGGCCGTCAACGCCGGTCCGAGCCGCGACTGGCAGACGTTCGCCGTGTCGCCGCGCGCCAAGACGAAGATCCGGCAGTGGTTCGCCAAGGAACGCCGCGAAGAGGCGCTCGAGGCGGGCAAGGACGCTATCGCGAAGGAGGTGCGGCGGGTCGGCCTGCCGCTGCAGCGCCTGATGAACGCCGAGTCGATGGCGTCCATCGCACACGAACTGCACTACACCGACGTGTCGATGCTGTATACGGCGGTCGGCGAGAGTCACGTGTCGGCGCAGCACGTCGTCCAGCGTCTGGTGGCCCATCTGGGCGGGGTCGGCGACGTCGAGGAGGAGCTGGCCGAGCGGTCCACCCCGTCGACCATGCCGATGCGTCCGCGGAGCACCGGCGACGCGGGTGTGCTGGTTCCCGGCGCGGAGGGCACGGTCGCCAAACTCGCCAAGTGCTGCACACCCGTTCCCGGCGACGAGATCATGGGCTTCGTGACCCGGGGCGGCGCGGTCAGCGTCCACCGGACCGACTGCACCAACGCCGGCTCCCTGCAGGAGCAGTCGGAGCGGATCATCGAGGTCAAGTGGGCGCCGTCCCCGTCGTCGGTGTTCCTGGTGGCCATTCAGATCGAGGCGCTCGATCGGCACCGGTTGCTGTCGGACGTGACGAAGGCGCTCGCGGACGAGAAGGTCAACATCCTGTCGGCGTCGGTGACGACGTCCGGCGACCGGGTGGCGATCAGTAAGTTCACGTTCGAGATGGGCGACCCGAAGCACCTCGGGCACGTGCTGAACGTGGTCCGCAACGTCGAGGGCGTGTACGACGTGTACCGGGTGACGTCCGCCGCCTAGCGCTTGTTCCCGGCGACGAACGGGACGGTCGTTCGAGCAGATCGAACGACCGTCCCGTTCGTGCGGTCGGGTGCGGGGTCAGCCGACCTTCGCGGTCTCGATCTGTACCGGGGTGTTGGGCTTGCCGCCGCCTGCGGACATGGATCCGTCGTCGCCGTCGGCCGCTATCTTCTCGACGGTCGCGAGGCCCTCCTCGGAGATCGAACCGAAGACGGTGTAGTTGGGCGGGAGCACCGAGTCGGCGTAGACGAGGAAGAACTGGCTGCCGTTGCTGCCGGGCTGCCCGCTGTTGGCCATCGCGACGGTGCCGCGGGGGTAGACCACCGGATTCGCGAGTGCCGGATCGTTCGGCGCGAACGCGGTCTCGGGGTACTCCGTGTCGAATCCGTAGCCCGGGCCGCCGGTGCCCGCCCCGCTCGGGTCGCCGCACTGCAGCACCTGCAGACCCACTTCGGTCGTCAGCCGGTGGCAGGGGGTGTCGTCGAAGTACCCCTGCTGGGCCAGGCTCGTGAAGCTGTTCACCGTGCACGGGGCCTCGGCGCGGTCCAGGACCAGGCCGATCGGTCCGGCGCTGGTCTGGAGATCGACGGGAACCGTGCCCACGGTGGACACACCGGACGTGGGCGGCGGGGTGACGTCCTTGACGGCGGGCCGCCCCGCCGGGTACGTGCAGTCCACGGTGGCCCCGGCGGGAGCCGGGACCGCGGGGAGCGTGCCGAACTTGGACAGGTCGAGCGACTGCTCCGCCGCGCTCGTGGCGGCCGCCTTCGACGAGGTGCTGGTCGACGAGCCGCCGGAGTCGGACGAATCCGAACAGCCGGCGAGGAGGACCGCGAGGCTCACGCCTGCGACGAGAATCGAGGTGCGTTTCATCGGTCCATCCTCACACGTGACGTCAGTCCATCCGGACGGACGTGATGTCGATGGGCAGGTTCGGCTTGCCGCCGCCGGCCTGCATCGATCCGTCGTCACCGGCCGCCGCCACCTTCTCGATGGTCGCGAGACCGGTCTCGTCGACCTTCCCGAACGCGGTGTACTGCGGGGGGAGCTGCGAATCCGCGTAGACGAGGAAGAACTGGCTGCCGTTGCTGTCGGGCTGACCGCTGTTGGCCATCGCGATCGTGCCGCGCGGGTAGGTCACCGGAACCTGCAGCGCCGGATCCGACGCCTCGTACTGGTCGGTGGGGAATTCGTTGGCGAACCCGTAGCCCGGACCGCCGGTGCCCGCGCCGGTGGGATCGCCGCACTGCAGGACCTTCAGTCCCTCGGACGTGACGAGCCGGTGGCAAGGGGTGTTGTCGAAGTAGTTCTGGCTCGCCAGGCTCAGGAAGTTGTTGACCGTGCACGGGGAGTCGGCGTTGTCCAGGACCAGACCGATGTTTCCCTGCGTCGTCTGCATGCTGACGCTGACTTCCCGGAGCGTGGTGTCGATCTCGTCGGCGCGCGGCGGGTTAACCTGCTTCGCCGGCGGCTGACTGTCGGGGGTGTACGTGCAGGACACCTTCTCGGGCAGCGGTTCGGACCGGCCTGCGGGCATCACACCGGGCGACTGCGGTGACGCCGACACCGACTCCGCCGCCGATGCCTCCGTCGCCTCGTCGTCGCCGCGGGTGAGGGAGAAGACGACGGCGCCGGCGGCCACCACGAGCACGACACCGAGCACCGAACCGGCGATGGTCAGCTGCTTACGCTTGCGTGCTCTGTCGGCGCGGCGTTCGAGCTGACGCTCGAGCTTTCGTTTCGCTGCTTCCCGGCGCTGCTCGTTGCTCGGCACTGCGGTGGTCCTCCCGTGTCGGTCTGGCTGGAAGTCGGTCGATAGGGCCGTTGGCCGGTGCGAACTGCCCCCGGCACACGACCTCCAGAGTCTGCCATCCGAACCTGAGAACATCCTGGCGGGGCGGCGGCTTAGGCTGTAGCGACTGCAATGACCACTCGAACAGGAGCGTCGCGCGTGCTCGTCACAGGATTCCCGGCCGGGATGTTTCAGACCAACTGCTACATCCTCGCGCAGGACGATGCCCCGGAGTGCGTCGTCGTCGACCCAGGGCAGGATGCCGCCGAACCGTTGTTCGAGTTCCTGGACCAGTCGAATCTGACCCCGACGGCGGTGCTGCTGACCCACGGACACCTCGACCACGTCTGGAACGCCTACGACGTCTGCGAGAAGTTCGGGATCCCCGCGTACATCCACCCCGAGGACCGCTACATGCTGTCGGACCCCGGCCGCGGCATCGGCCCGACGATGAAGCCGTTCATCGAGGGCATGACGTTCGTCGAGCCCGGTGAGGTGATCGAACTGGCCGACGGCGACGTGATCGAGCAGGCCGGGATGTCGTTCGCCGTCGACCACACCCCCGGGCACACGCAGGGGTCCGTGGTGTTCCGCACCCGGGTCGTCACCGAGAACGGCCCCGTCGAGATCGCCCTCACCGGTGACACGCTGTTCCAGGGATCGATCGGCCGGAGCGACCTGCCCGGCGGCAACCACGAACAGTTGCTGCAGTCCATCGCCGACAAGCTTCTGGTCCTGGCCGACGACACGGCGGTCCTCCCCGGGCACGGCGGTTCGAGCACCGTCGGCGCCGAACGTGGGTCGAACCCGTTTCTCGTTGGACTCCCGGGATCGAAATAAGGAAAAGTAACGACAGTGAGCAAAGCCAGCACCTTCTCCGCCCCCAAGGGCGTCCCCGATTACGTCCCGCCGCAGTCGTCCGAGTTCGTCGCGGTCCGTGACGGACTCACGCGCGCTGCGCGTCTGGCCGGATACGGCCACATCGAACTTCCCATCTTCGAGGACACCGGGCTGTTCGCCCGCGGTGTCGGCGAGTCCACCGACGTCGTCAGCAAGGAGATGTACACGTTCGCCGACCGCGGTGACCGTTCGGTGACACTGCGGCCCGAGGGCACCGCGGGTGTCATGCGGGCCGTGATCGAGCACGGCCTGGACCGCGGCCAGTTGCCGGTCAAGCTGAGCTACGCCGGCCCGTTCTTCCGTTACGAGCGACCGCAGGCCGGCCGGTACCGCCAGTTGCAGCAGGTCGGGGTCGAGGCCATCGGCGTCGACGACCCGGCACTCGACGCCGAGGTCATCGCCGTCGCCGACGCGGGTTTCCGCGGCCTCGGTCTCGAGGGTTTCCGGTTGGAGGTCACGTCCCTCGGCGACGACACGTGCCGTCCGCAGTACCGGGAACGGTTGCAGGAGTTCCTGTTCGCGCTTCCCCTCGACGAGGAGACCCGTCGGCGGGCGGAGATCAACCCGCTGCGGGTGCTCGACGACAAGCGCAAGGAGGTGCGCGAGATGACGGCGGACGCCCCGCTCATGCTCGATCACCTCTCGGATACGGCGAAGGCGCACTTCGACGAGGTGCTCGCGCACCTCGACGCGCTGGGGGTGCCGTACGTGGTCAACCCGCGGATGGTCCGCGGCCTCGATTACTACACGAAGACGACGTTCGAGTTCGTCCACGACGGTCTCGGCGCGCAGTCGGGAATCGGCGGCGGCGGACGTTACGACGGTCTGATGGCCCAGCTGGGTGGTCAGCCGTTGTCCGGCATCGGTTTCGGGCTCGGCGTCGACCGCACCGTCCTGGCGCTCGCCGCCGAGGGCAAGACCGCGGGCTCGACGGCCCGCTGCGAGGTCTTCGGCGTCCCGCTGGGCGAGGAGGCGAAGGCGAAGCTGGTGGTGATCGCGCAGCAGTTGCGCGCCCAGGGAATTCGAGTCGATCTCGCGTACGGCAACCGCGGCGTGAAGAGCGCGATGAAGGCCGCAGACCGGTCCGGCGCCGCGCTGGCGCTGGTGCTCGGCGACCGCGACATCGCCGAGGACACGGTGGGAATCAAGAATCTCGCCACCGGCGATCAGGAATCGGTGTCGTCGGCGGATGTTCTCGCGCGCGTCGGAGCCATCCTTGGCGCCTGACGACACCGCGCCGGTGTCGCTCGACCTCGTCCCGATCGCGTTGATCGCGCCGCGGCTCAAGAAGGTCGCGGCGATCGCCGTGCTGATCGGTGTCGTGGTCGGCGTCGTCGTCGGGTTCTTCGGCCCGGTGTGGGTCGGCGTGACGGTCGGGGCCGTGATCGCCGTCCCGACCGCCGCGTCCGCGCTCCTCACGTTGCGGCGTCGCATCACGCTGCAGGCCGGGCGGATCCGGTCGACGGGGGGATTGCGCAGCCGGCACGTCGACGTCACCCACGCGGTGGCCGCGGAACTGGTGGTCCGTTCGGCCCGGGTCAGCGAGGTGAGTGTCCGGATCACGGATCCCGACGGGAGCCTCGCGATTCCGCTCGCCCTCTACACGACGGACGGCGGCCGGGAACTCGAGATCCTCGGGCTCCGCAGGCTGGCGGACGCCCTGACGACCAGTGAGCTGGTACCGGCTGCGGCGATCGCGTCGGTCCTCATCGAGCAACTCCGTGCGGAAGCGCGCGGCGCGGCCCTCCCCGAACGCGCATTGTTCCGGGCCGTGGAACTGGTGCGTTCGGAGGGCCGCGTGCCCACCACCACGCTCACCGATCACGAGGTGGCGGCACTGCTCGACTGAGCGATCAGCCCCGATCGCCGAACGCGGCGTCGTCGAGATCCTCGCCGCCGATCACGGCGGGCGCGACCATCGGCAGGTCGCCGACGAACGCGTTGTTCTCGCCGGCGTTGACGAGGTAGCTCGGTGTGGACCGGCCGCTCAGCTGTTCGTCGCCGCCGCGCCCCGCGCCCGCCATGCCGGCGCCGCCCATTGCCCCGCCCGGTGCGAGAGGGGACGAGGCGGCCGGAGTGGCGCCGGGTGCCGGAGCGGTGCCCGGTGTCGTCGGGGTCGCAGTCGCCGGGGGCACGACCGCCCCGGAAACCGCTCCGCGGGGTACCGAACTGCTTCCCGCCGAAATGTTTCCGCCCGCGCCGCCGCCGTACATGCCGATGCCCGCGCCGCCGGCCGTGCCCACCGCGCCGGGCACTCCGCCGACGGCACCGTGTGCCGGGGTGACGGCGGATTTCGCCGCGACGGTGTCGGCGGGCAGATCGGACGAGGAGACACTGGCAGCCTGGGTACTCGCCGACACGAGGTCTCCGACGCCGTCGGTGACGGTGGAGATCATCGGCTTGCCCACGCCCTCGATGACGGTGGACGCGAAAGCGAACGGTGACGTCGGTGCCGCTCCCGCCACGGCTCCGGGTGCCGGGGGCGGCGGTACCGGGACCGGCGCGGCGAGACCGTTCATCGTGAGGGTCTGCTCGTTCAGTTCGGTGCGGGTCTGCGTCACCACTCCGATGGCCGCCTTGATGTGCTCGGCCGCGGACGCGAGAAGCATCGCCTGCCCGGGCGGAGTCATCACCATCGGCGCGGCGGCGACCGCGGTGGCCGCGAACGACTCCGTGATCGTCATCAGATTCGCGTTGCCCCGCGCCACGGACGCGGCGGCGGTCTGGGTGGTGGTCGCGATCTCCGTGCCACGTTCGCTCAGTTCGGTGCCGCTCGCCTGGGCCTGCACACCCTGGGACTGCGCCGCCTGCGCCGCCTGGCTCTGCCAGATCTGGTCGAGGACCTTCAGACCCGACAGGCTCATCGACATGGCCTGGTCGATCAGGCCCGAGGACATGTCGAGGACGGACGTCGGGTCGAACGAGCCGAACGTGCCGGTGCCGAAGCTCCCGGCGAGATCGGTGAGCGGCTTGAACAATTCGTCCACACCCGGCAGTGCGGGCAGAGCGTGCCCCTGCAGCAGTGCCTCGACCGGGTTCGGTGGCAGGGGCGGCAACGACGGCAGGGCCGGCAACGGTGGCAGCTCACCGAGCGGCGCATCCAGCAACGGGCCGAGCGGGGAATTCTGCAGGGCCTCGAGCGGGGTGCTCGGCAGTGGTGTGGCGAGGGCGTCGCCGACGGGCGAGCCCTGGATCAGGTCGAGAACAGATCCGGGCTCGGCGGGACGACCGGCGGCTTCGGGGGAGGTCATGCGAGGCCCCCGAGCCCGTCGCCGACGGCGCCGAGCGCTGCGCCGTTGGCGCCGTCGACGGAGTCGTAGGACCGGACGGTGGCGTCGGCCGCGATCGCGGTCTGCGCGTAGTGCGTTGCGAGTTCGGCGACCGATGTGGCGTGACGTGCCTGCGCGGCAGCGAAGGACGCGAGAAAGTCGGCTCCGATCGGGCCGAACACGGGCGCGAGCGCCGCGAGATTCGCGCCGAGATCGAGTGCGGCGGCGCTGCTGATCTGTTCGGCGGCCTGCGCAGCGGTGGCGCCGTATTTCCTGATGCCGTCCGTGACGACGAAGACTTCGCTCAAGATAACCCCCCAGTGTTAAGCGTTCGCCAGACTTTATCGCACGGGAACGACATGCCCGGCTAGAGGTGAAGGGGTGTTCCGCCCTCGGTCTCGGCGAGCAGTGCGCGCGACTTCGCCCGGATTTCGTCCAGCGGGTCCGTCCATCCGAGTGCGCGGAGGCAGGCGTCGGCGAGGAGTCCGGCAGCGCCCTCGTTCTCGGGCCCGGGCAGCAGTCCGCGTTCGATGTCGGCGCGGGTTGCGATGGCGCTCTCGACGATTCGGAACGGCAGGTCGGCCAGGGCTGGGGAGGTGCTGCCGGATTCGCCGGTGATTTCCGTGAGCGCCCGGTCCGCCAGCTGCCGATAGTGCCCGCGGAGCAGGGTGCGCTGGGTGCGGAACGGCTCGAATCGATCGGTCAGCAGTTCCGGGAGAAGGTACAGCGCACCGAGATTCCATCTGGTGGCCGTGAGTTGTGTGACGTCGTAGGTGGCCAGCGCGTGCAGGCGCACCGTGGCGGGGGCGTCGGCGCCGGTGAGCCGCTCGGCGGCGGCGAGCGCGGGGGAGACCGTTTCCTMGAGCAGCGCCGCCAGGATCTCCTCCTTGTTGGGAAAGTGGTGGTAGAGCGACGCCTGCCGGATGCCGACCATCTCCGCGATCCGCCGGGTCGAGGTGGCGGCGAAACCCTTGGTGGTGAACAACTCTCCGGCCGCGTCGAGGATCTCCTCGGGAGTGGTCTGCCCTGGTCTGCGCTGACTGGTCAGTCGGGGTCGTCCCGGCCCTGTGGTCACCGCTCCATGATGTCAGGTCGCGTCCGGAGCCGACCCCGACCACCCTCCGTGAGGGTTTCGTCACGCGACCGAAACGTAGGCAACGATGCTGTTACGGCCGACCGCGATCTGGATACGCGGGCGTCACCCATCGAGGCCTCTCCGCGAGAAAACTATCGAGCGACAGATATTGCCCCTCGCCGAAGGAGTACGCCCTTGAGTACACCCACAAGGACTGCGCAGGTGCCGACCGCGCCGGCTCCCGCACCTCTCCGCCCGTCCGGCGTCGACGACACGGGCGACCTCGGCGAATTCGGCTACGAGCAGCAACTCCACCGCTCCCTGGGCAAGTTCGCGTCGTTCGCCGCCGGCTTCTCGTTCGTCTCCATCCTCACCACGATCTTCCAGCTCTTCGGGCTCGGATTCGGGTTTGCCGGGCCCGCCTTCTTCTGGACGTGGCCGGTGGTGTTCGCCGGCCAGTTCATGGTGGCGCTCAACTTCGCCGAACTCGCCGCCCGGTACCCCATCTCGGGGGCGATCTACCAGTGGTCCCGCCGGATGGGCGGCGAGGTGGTCGGCTGGTTCGCCGGCTGGTTCATGATCCTCGCGCAGATGGTGACGGCGTCCGCCGCGGCCATCGCCCTGCAGGTGGTTCTCCCCAACGTGTGGAGCGGATTCCAGATCATCGGGGAGGACAGCACACTGACGTCCGCGAGCGGTGCCGCCAACGCGGTGCTCCTCGGCTCCGTCCTGCTCGTGCTGACCACGTTCATCAACTGCATCGGCGTCAACTGGATGTCCCGGATCAACAACATCGGTGTGACCTGCGAGATCGTCGGGGTCATCGCGGTGGTCGGGATGTTCCTCACTCACGCCCGGCGCGGACCGGACGTCGTGTTCGACACCGGCACGGCGGGCGCATCGCCCGGCTACGGATGGGCGTGGATCGTGTCGGGGCTGATGGCGGCATACGTGATGGTCGGGTTCGGTTCGGCGGGCGAACTCGCCGAGGAGACCAGGAACCCGCGCCGGGTCGCACCGCGCACGATCCGCCTCGCGCTGTCCGTGTCGGCGCTCGGCGGCGGGCTGATGATCATCGGCGCCCTGATGGCCGCGCCGAGCCTGACGGACGGCCGTCTCGCCGCCGAGGGACTGCCGTACGTGCTCTCGTCGATCCTCAGCTCCCCGTGGGGAACCCTGCTCCTCGTCGACGTCGCGATCGCCGTCTTCGTCTGCACGCTCGCCATCCAGACGGCGGCATCGCGGCTGGTGTTCTCGATGGCCAGGGACGGCCGGCTGCCGGCCTCGCGGATTCTGTCGACGGTGAACCCCCGCACCGGAACACCCATCGCGCCGTCCGTGCTGATCGGCCTCGTGTGCATCGGCATCCTCGCCGTCAACGTCGGGAACTCCGCGATCTTCGCGACCCTCTCGAGCGTCTGCATCATCCTGATCTACCTCGCCTACCTGATGGTCACGGTGCCGCTCCTGCTGCGCAGGCTGAAGGGCTGGCCGCACGGGGGACCGCAGGTCGACGCGGACGGTCGGACGCTGTTCTCGCTCGGACGGTTCGGACTGCCCGTGAACATCCTGGCCGTCGGCTACGGCGCGCTGATGGTTGTCAACCTGTCCTGGCCGCGCGCCGAGATCTTCGACCCCAGCGGCGACTACMCCCTCCTGCGGTGGGCCGCCCCGGTCACCGTCGCCGCCGTGGTCGCGCTCGGGATCGCGTGCTTTCCGCGCGGCCGCACGACCCCCAACCCCGTCACGATCGGAGCCTGACATGACCTCAGTGGACACCTCGACCACCAGTGCCGCGAAGGAACACGCGCGTGCCCAGTCGGGCGTGGTCACCGACTCGATGCCGGTGGTCCCCGCGTCGTCCTGGCCCACCCCTCCGTCCGGTGTCGATCCGGCGCTGCTCACGTGGGCGGAGACCGTTCCCGGCGGCCGGTACACCACGAAAGTGCTGGGCCGCGGCACCCGACTGCGACTGCGGGACCTCGACGGCCGGGCCTGCGCCCACCTGCTGCTGTACCGGGCGGACGCGCCGTGGGAGCGGCTCAACGTCGCCGACACGGTGAAGGTGCCGTGGCAGGCGTACACGGGGACCGGGCATCCGCTGCTCTCCGATCAGGGGCGCGTCCTCGCGACCGTGGTGTCGGACGGGTCCGGCCGGCACGACGCCCTCTGCGGCACCACCTCGCTCGCCACGAACACTGCGAAATACGGTGACGGCAGCCTGCATTCGGGGTCTCCGGCCGGCCGTGAGCTCTTCACCGTGGCGGCCGCGAAGCACGGGCTCGAGCGTCGCGACCTCCCGCCCTCGCTGTCGTTCTTCCACGGGGTGCGGGTGGGCGCGGACGGATCGCTGAGCAGCATCGGATCCGCCGGCGCGGACACCGCCGTCGAACTCGTGATCCACCTCCCGGTGATCGTCCTGATCGCCAACACGGCGCACCCCCTGGATCCGTCGCCGACGTACGACACGACCGCGCTCGAGGTGCTCGCCTGGACCGGCGCCGACGTGGCCGAGCCCGTCGACGCCGACCCGGAGTACCGGCGCGCCTTCCTCAACACCGAAGACGTCTGGGCTGCAGCGCAGCGCCAGGGACGGGAGCAGGCATGACCACCACCATCGAGACCGCGCCGCTGGTACCGGGAACGGTGATCCTGGACGAGGAGGTCGGCGCCCGCGGACCCTGGTCCGCCGTCGTCGCGGCCGGCGACGTCCTGACCATCGTGGATCTGTACGGCAACCAGGCCGTCGACACCCTGATCTACGCGGCCGGCGACCACCGGCAGCGCTACTCGGCCGCCGCGACGGTGTCGGCGCAGCGAAATCTGTTCCTGACCACGGGAAGTGTGCTCCGCACCGACGATCACGACGCGCTGATGACACTCGTCGCCGACGAGGTCGGCTCCCACGACACGGTGGGCGGCGCCTGCTCCCAGGAGTCGAACACCCTGCGGTACGGCCACCACACCAAGCATCAGCACGCCTGCGTCGAGAACTTTCTCGCGGAAGGGTCGCGGTGGGGAATCGGCAAGCGGGATCTGGTGTCGAACATCAACTTCTTCATGAACGTCCCCGTCGACGCCGACGGCACACTCGGCATCGTCGACGGCCTTTCCGCACCCGGCCGCCGGCTCGCACTCCGCGCGGACCGCGACGTTCTGGTACTGGTGTCCAATTGCCCGCAGATCAACAACCCCTGCAACGGGTTCGACCCGACGCCGGTGCGGATGATCGTGACCCGGCCGGCGGGAGCACCCGCATGAGCGCCAAGATCACGGTTCAGCGGCCCGGCATGCTCACCACGGTCCAGGACTTCCCGGGCCGGACCGGGTACTGGCACGTCGGGGTGCCGCCGTCAGGTCCGATGGACGACCTGTCGTTCCGGCTCGGGAACACCGCGCTCGGCAACGACGAGGGCGCCGCCGGAATCGAATGCGCCATGTCCGGCCCCGCGTTGCAGTTCGACGAGGAGACGGTGGTCTGCGTGACCGGTGCGCCCGCCCCGGTCACCGTCGACGGCGTGCTGCACGCGCAGTGGCGACCGGTACGGGTTCCGGCGGGCGGGACCCTGGATGTCGGCGCGGTCGCCGGACCAGGGCTGCGCATCTACCTCCTCGTCCAGGGCGGGCTCGACGTCGACGACTTCCTCGGCAGCGCCTCGACTTTCACACTGGGCAAGTTCGGCGGTCATCAGGGCCGCACGCTGCGGCAGGGCGATGTTCTCGCGGTCGGTGAGCACACCGGCGCCCGCGCGGCCGCCGTTCCCGCCGAACACGTCCCGGCCCTGTGCCGTCGCTGGGAGATCGCGGTCACCGAGGGCCCGCACGGCGCACCCGAATTCTTCACCCGCGCCGACATCGACACGCTGTACCGGACCGACTACGAGGTGCATTTCAACTCGGACCGCACCGGGGTGCGGCTGATCGGGCCCAAACCCGACTGGGCTCGCACGGACGGCGGCGAGGCAGGCCTGCATCCGTCCAACATCCACGACAACGCGTATTCGGTCGGCGCCCTGGACTTCACGGGAGACACCCCGATCCTCCTGGGCCCGGACGGGCCGAGCCTCGGCGGGTTCGTGTGCCCCGTCACGGTCGTCTCCGCGGAACGCTGGAAGCTCGGACAACTGGCCCCCGGCGACACGGTGCGCTTCGTGCCGATCCGGGCCGACCGGGCCGCGTCCACGCGTGCGCTGGGGCCTGCCCGGCGGGCGGCGTTCTCGACGGTCTTCTCCACCGCCGGTGACCGGGACGACGGCGTGATCGCCCGGCGCGACGGAGAGACCGCCGTGACGTACCGGCGATCCGGCGACGACAACGTCCTGGTCGAATACGGCGACATGAGCCTCGACCTCGCACTGCGGGCCCGCGCACATGCGCTGCACCAGCGGCTCGAGGTCGAGAAGCCGGCCGGGCTCCTCGACCTGACACCGGGCATCCGGTCACTGCAGGTGCGGGTCGACCCCGACGTGCTGCCGATCCCGAAGCTGATGGGGCTGCTCGCCGAGGCGGAGGACGCGCTGCCCGCGGCGAACGAACTCGTGGTGCCGAGCCGGTCCGTGCGGATGCCGCTGTCGTGGGACGACCCCTCGACGCGTGAGGCGATCCAGCGGTACATGCACGGTGTCCGCGCCGATGCGCCGTGGTGCCCCTGGAACATCGAGTTCATTCGTCGCATGAACGGCCTCGGCAGTGTCGACGACGTCTTCGACACCGTCTTCGGGGCGGAGTACATGGTGCTCGGACTCGGCGACGTCTACCTCGGCGCGCCCGTCGCGACACCCCTCGACCCACGGCATCGGCTGGTCACAACGAAGTACAACCCCGCCCGCACGTGGACGCCGGAGAACGCGGTCGGGATCGGTGGGGCATACCTCTGCATCTACGGGATGGAGGGCCCCGGCGGCTACCAGTTCGTCGGCCGCACCACCCAGGTGTGGAACCATCGGCACCCCGAGAAGTCCGGACCGTTCGAGGACGGCACCCCCTGGCTGCTGCGCTTCTTCGACCGGATCTCCTGGTACCCCGTGGAACCGGACGAGCTGGTGGACCTGCGATCCGACGTCGCCGCCGGCCGCGGCGGCGGAATCGAGATCACGGAGGGCACGTTCTCGCTCGCCGAGCACCAGCAGTTCCTCGCGGCCAATGCCGAATCGATCGGCGGATTCCGAGCCGAACAGGCCGTCGCGTTCGCCGCTGAGCGGCAACGATGGTCCGCAGCAGGGGAATTCGCGACGGTGGGCTGATCGCTCGTCACGCGAGCAGGTCGGTGAAGCTCTCCGGCCGCGGTGCGTCGTCGTGCTCGCGGGGCACGTAGTGGACTTCGACCACCCCGTTGCCGAACGACTCGGAACCGACCAACTGCAGGCGCCGCTGATCGGGGATCTCCGAGAACCAGGGCGCGCCGGGCGAGACCACCGGGTAGACGAAGAAATAGAACTCGTCGACGAGACCCGCCGCCACGACCGAGCGTGCCAGGGAAGATCCGCCGGACAGATGAATGTCTTTGCCCGGCTCCGCCTTCAGCTTCTCGAGGTAGGTCACCAGGTCGCTGTCCGCGGCCACGACGACCTGTTCGGTGTTGGCCCATTCGGTCAGCGGAGTGTTGCCGGAACGCGAGAACACCAGTTTCCRGTAGGTGTTCATTCGCTCGGCCATGACCTGATTGGTCTCGGTCCCTTCGTGTTCGGCCAGTGCGCGGGGCCAGTACGCGGCCATCTCCTCGTAGGTGGTGCGCCCGACCAGCACAGTGTCGTAGGTCGAGTAGATTCGATCGATCTCGCGGTACTGGTCGTCGACGACGTCGTGGACCCACGCTGTGGGGTCGTCGAGGCGGCCGTTGAGGGTCGTCATCATCTGCAGGACGATCTTGCGCATGTCCGGCCTCCTCGGTTACGCCTGTCGCTCGGCGAGTTCGGCGAGTTGCTCCGTGACGGTGCCCCAGCCGTCGTAGAAGCCCATTTCTTCGTGGGTATTCCGGTCGGCGTTGTTCTTGTGCATCACGTGGGCGACGTATTCGGTGCCCGTCGGATGGTCGGTCAACGTGATGATCGCGGTCATGAACGGCTGTTCGGCGGGTCGCCAGCCACCGACGAGGGAGTTGGTGAACACGATGCGTTCGAGTTCGTCGACGGCGAGGAAGCAGCCATTCATATGGGGCACGAATTCGCCGCCGTCTTCGCTGATCTGGGTGGTGAGCGCGCCGCCCGGGCGTAATTCCATGTCGACGACCCGGCACCGGGAAGGCGCGGGAACCCACCATTGTTCGAAGCTGGCAGGGTCGGTCCAGGCGCGCCACACGACGGCCCGGGGCGCCCGGATGATGCGCGAAATCGTGAGGTCGAGATCGGGTCTCGCAGTGTCGGTCATTGCGGTGTGTCCTTCGCGTGAGTGGTGACTGTGTGTTCGGTGACGAATTGTTCGAGCCTGTCGGTGCGGCCCTCCCAGAGTTCCTGTTGCTCCGCGAGCCAAACTCCGACCGCCGTGAACGGCGCCTTCTCGATCGCGCACGTCCGTACCCGGCCTTCCTTGCGTGTCCGGATCCACCCGCTGTCCTCCAGGAAGTGGATGTGCTTCATGAAGGAGGGCAGGGCCATGTCGAACGGTTTCGCCAGTTCGCTGACCGTCGCCGGGCCGCGGCTCAGGCGGCCCAGCACGGCCCGCCGGGTGGGGTCGGCGAGCGCTTGGAAGATACCGTTGAGCTGCTCCGGATACTGAGCCACAAGGCAAAGTATTTACCGCAACGATGGTTAGCGCAAGGGCTAACTGTTTGGCTGGTGTCAGCCGAGCTTGCCGTGACCGGGGAYGAGCGGGACATCCAGGGCGTCGTAGAGCCCCGGCGCGGCCGTCCGCAGCCACGGAATCGCGTTGACCAGGCGCCCCACCGCGGTGGCATTGCCACCGGCCGCTCGATTGCCGCCCTCGTCGGTGGCCTCCACATTGACCTCGATCCGCGGACGGCCCTCGATGATCACCTTGTGGGCGCCGTCCCCGCCGTCCGGTGGCACGGGCCAGTCCGGGGCGCACGACGGGTGGATCCGCGTGACGTGCTCGATGACGATGCGGGGTTCGCCGCCCACGATGCCCTGAACTTCGAAACGCAGTGCCCCCTGGGTTCCCGCCTCGAACTCGCCCATGAGTTCGGTGGCGATCGTCTCCTCGAGCGGCCGGCGTAGCAGCGTCTCCCGGATCTCGTCGAGTTCCACCCCGAGAGCGCGGGCGATGAGCCGGATCTGGCCGCCCCACACCATCGTCGGCACCGTCGCCGCGACCATCGGCGGTTCGTAGTCCATCGGCTGGCCCATGCCGACGAGGTACCGCACCGAATCGTGTTGGTCGTACGTGGTGTAGTCGAAGATCTCCTGGCACCGGATCCGGTCGATCGTGCCCGCCAGGCCCGTCATCAGGATCGGCAGGATGTCGTTGCCCCATCCCGGATCGACACCCGACACGAACAGCGCGCCGCCACCGGACTTCGCGGCCGCCTCGATCGGGTCGCGCAATTCGGCCGGCGCATTACGGTGGTCGTAGAGCGCATAGATCGACGGGGTCACGACGACCGCCCCGGCATTCAACGCGCGGGTGATGTCGGCCGCGGCCTCGTCCGGGCGGATGTCACCCGACGCGGCGTAGACGACGGCGCCGGGAGAGTTCGCGAGCACTGCGTCGGCATCGTCGGTTGCCGCCACCCCGAGCGAGCGGCCGAGGCGCGCGAGGTCGCCGGCGTCGCGTCCGACCTTCTCCGGGTTCGCCACGAGCACCGCGGACAGCTCGAGTCCGGGGTGGGCGTCGACGGCGCGGATCGCGGCCCGCCCCACATTCCCGGTTCCCCATACCACGGTCCGGATCTTCCCCTGGTCAGCCATGGAATCGGACCCTACCCAGTTTGCGGGCCGGTCATAGCCCGAATCGGGCAACACCGGTCCCATTCGTCGACTGTTCCCGGCAGCGCTAGACCGTGTCCAGGTGGACCGTGTTCAGGTGGACCGTGTTCAGGTGGACCGTGTTCAGGTGGACAATGGGTAGATGCACCCGCACGGGACGCTGCCCGGCTCGGAAAAGGGACTGAGCAGAGCCGAACTGCTGGCCTCGGTATCGCTGGCGATCGACCTCGGTCTGGGTCAACCGATGGAACACATGCTTCGATCGTCGTTGATCGCGACACGGATCGCCGAGCGGATGGGGCTCGACCCCCGGCAGCGAGAGACCGTCTATTACGCCAATCTGATCGGGTGGATCGGTTGTCACGCCGACTCCCACGAACTCTCGGCGCTCTTCGGCGACGACATCGCCTTCCGCGCCGACACCTACGCGGTGGACATGACAGGCCTGCCGTTTCTGCGGCTGACGATGAGTCATGTGGGACGCGGATTGCCGGGCTGGGAGCGCGGTATCCGTGCGGCAGCATTCCTGGTCGCCGCGCGCGGTCAGGTCGCCACGCTGATCCATTCGCATTGCAGTTCCGCCGGGGTTCTTTCCGATCGGATGGGTTTGGACGGGCAGGTCGGAAAGGCGCTGGCCTACGCCTTCGAACGCTGGGACGGCCGCGGATTGCCGAACGGTTGTCGCGGGGAGGGTATCCCGGTCGAGATCCACATCGCTCACGTAGCAGACGTCGTCGAGGTGCACCTGCGGACGGGTGGGCTCGCGCACGCGAAGGACGTTCTGCGTTCCCGGCGCGGCAGCCAGTTCAGCCCGGCCGTGGCGGAGGTGTTCGAACGTGACGCGGCGGCGATCGTCGACGGGGTGCTGGAAACAGACGTGTGGATCGCGGCGTTGGCCCAAGCGCCGGATCGTGACCGAACCCTGACGGCCGACGAGAGCGACGAGTTGCTCAGGGCCATGGCTGATTTCGTCGATCTCAAATCGCCGTTCACCCTGGGGCATTCGCGTGGCGTCGCGAATCTGGTCGCCGGGGCGGCCCGACACCTGGGCATGTCACCACCGGACGTCACGAATCTCTACCGTGCCGGTCTCGTGCACAGTCTCGGCAAAATGGGGGTGTCCAACCAGATCTGGGAGAAGAAGAAGCCTCTCACCACGGCCGAATGGGAACGGGTACGGATGTATCCGGATCTGACCGGCCGGATACTGAGCCGCGTCAATGGCTTGGAATCGGTGGTGTCCGTCGCGATGAAGCACCGGGAACGGATCGACGGGTCCGGCTTTCCCCGGGGGATCGCCGGCGCGGAGTTGACCGCGCAGGACCGGCTGCTTGCCACGGCGGACGCATATCAGCGACTGCTCGAACCGCGTCCACACCGGCCGGCGCTCGATCCTCGCGGCGCTGCGGATCGGCTGCGCGAGGAGGCGCGTGCCGGACGCCTCGACGCCGAGTCGGTGGCGGCCGTGCTGGCGGCGGCCGGGCAACGGCTGTCGAGGCGCACGCCCTGGCCGGCCGGGCTGACCGACCGCGAAGTCGAGATCCTGCGACTCGTCGCGCAGGGCCGGTCCAACCGGGAAATCGCCGCCGAACTGTTCATTGCAGAGAAGACGGCACGCAACCACGTCGAACGTGTCTACGCCAAGCTCGGTGTCAACAACCGCACGCAGGCCAGTCTCGCCGCGATCGACCGGGGTCTGGTGGGATTCCCGGTCAATGCAGTCGTGGGGAAGTGACGCGTCCGCCGTCCGGCGGGACCGACCGTGCCGGGCCGTCATCGCCGGGATGCGCCGGGCCGGGACCGCCGGTCCAGTACCCACACCGTGGCGAGTGTGAGGCCCACGGCAAACGAGGCGAGCGCGAGGAGACTGCCGCCGGTGCCACCCCGGAAGGTGTCGCCGTAGGCGGACATGGCCGGCACCGTGGCGCTGTACCGGTCGAGATCCAGGTCGCGACCCAATGCTTCGAATGCGTGGCGGTTGGACAGGCCGAGGCTCATCAGGCGTCCCGGGACGGCCATCTCGTCAACGGGAACTATGGCGCCACCGAACAGAACCTGAGGGAAGCAGAGCATCGGCAGGGCGAGGGCGGCCTGCGCGGCGTTCGAGACCGCGGCCGAGGCGAGCAAACCGAGGACCAGCGCGGACGTCGCTTCGATCACAATCGTCACGAACAGGAAGGCGTACACGTGCCATCCGACCGCGGGGAGCCGACCGAGCGCCCGCAGAACACCGAGCAGCAGCCCGCTCACTCCCGCCAGCACCGGAAGCAGCGCTGTCACCTTGGATGCCACGTAGGCGCTCACGCTGAGCCCGGCCAGGCGCTCCTGCCGGAAGACGGCCATCTCCCCGACGATCTGGAGCAGTCCGTACGTGAGGCCGAAGAAGAAGCCCGCGAAGGCGATCCAGAACACGATCTGGGCGGGGCCGAGGTCGGCCGCACTGCGCGGATCGAACGCGCCGCGCTGGAACAGCGTCGCCATCATCGCCGTGACCAGCACCGGTGAGCCGAGCAAGACCGCCAGGGTCAGCCGGTTGCGAAGGAGAACGTCGACATTGCGTCGTGTGAGGAGCCACCATTGCTGCACCATGCCCGTGCGTTTTACGTCCGAACGGGTGGCCGGGAGGGGCGGTGGTGCCGAGCCGGGCCGGGCGTCCGAATTCTCACCGCTGTCCGCGAATCGCTCCGCCCAGATCTGAGGGGTGTGCTCGCGTGCCAGCCGGTCGTACACCTCGGCCAGATCCTCCACACCGAAGTAGCGTCGAGCCTCGGTCGGGCTGCCGGTGAAGGCCAGGTGGCCGTCGCGAGCCAGGAACACCACCCGGTCGCACCGGTCGATGCCGGCCGGCTCATGTGTCGTGAGGACGACTGTGACCCCGCGCCGGCTGAGTCGGTGCAGCAGGCGCATCACGTCGGCTGCGGTCGACGGATCGAGCCCGGAGGTGGGTTCGTCGAGGAAGAAGAGGCGTGGCCGGGTGAGTAGCTCCACGGCGATACTGGCCCGCTTGCGTTGGCCGCCGGACAGCGCACGGACCGGCACCTCGGCCCGATCGGCCAGGTCGAGGTCCTGCATGGTCTCGTCGACGATCCGGTCCGCTTCGGCCGCCGACGTGCCCGCGGGCAGCCGGAGCCGCGCCGCGTACCGCAGCGTGCGGCGTAGGGGCATCTCGAGGTGGATGATGTCGTCCTGGGGTACGTAGCCGATACGCGAATCGGCGACGACCCGGGCCCCGCGAACGACGCCGTCGTGCCGAACCTCCCCGGCCGACGGTGGTTGCAGTCCGGCGAGGATTTCCAGCAACGTGCTCTTTCCTGCTCCACTGCCGCCGGCAATGGCGACCAACTCGCCCGGTTCGACCGATAGCGACAGCTCCTGGAGGATCTGCCGCCCCCCGACACTCCTGCTCACGTCGACCGCATCGACCCGCCCGCCGTCCGCCACTTCAGGTGCGTGATCCGACAGGCAAATACCGACCCGCCCGACGGTCGGTGGTTCGAACGCCGATTCGGTCGTGACCGGTGATTTCCGTGATTCCTGAACTCGCTTTGTCATGCCCTGATCATCGGTCCGCCGGTTCCGTCGTCGCATGAGGCGTTTGCCTCAAATCGCGAGGTCCGTCCGGGGCGCGGGTGCTGGGAACCGAGTGGACGGCGCTCACCGCCGCGGAGTCGCTTGGTGTGCCTTCGCCGGTCCGTTTCCGTCATACCACCCCACACGCCGTAGGGTTCACCCACCGTGAGCGCGTGATCGCGGCACTGTTCGAGCACGGGGCAGGGCAGGCAAATCTGCCGGGCCTGCGCTTCGCGCCGGGCACGGGCGTTTCCGCGTTCGGCATCGGGGGCGAAGAACACTGCCAGATCGTTACCGCGGCACGCGGCACGCGCCTGCCAGTCACCGGAATCGTGTGTGACGTTGCCGCTGGGCGTGAAGGGGTCCGCGGTGGACAGTAGCTGTGCACGTGCTTCCTCCGGAGGGTTCCGTCCGGCTGCAGCGGAGGTGTCAGGTGGCACGGAGAGTCCTTTCGCTGTGTCGGCGGTCCAGGCGACCTGGGCGACCACTTCAGGGTCGTCGGCGAGACGAGCAGAGAACACCGACATTCACCTAGTCGTTCCCAGGCGTGCGGGCGGCGAGATTCGAGAATCGCGGCGCCCGAATCGGTAGCAGTAGTTGGTGTGATGGTCTGCGGCGACGGACGTTCCATCGATATGGTCGACGAGGTGGATTGTGGGACGTTTGTGGGTTGACAGGCCTGTGGGTCACGGCGAGCGGCATGAAGTGCGCACGCCGGACCCACACTTCGACGGAGGTGGGTATGACGGTCGCTGACACGGTGGCTCCGCTGGTTCGCGCGGTGCTCGGTACACAGGTCCCGGTGGGGATCAGGTGCTGGGACGGTAGTCGCAGTGGGCCTCCGGACGCGCCGTGGCAGGTGCACCTCGTCAATCGGCGGGGTCTGCGGCGGTTGCTGTGGGCGCCGAACGATCTCGGTTTCGCCCGGGCCTACGTGTCCGGCGACATCGACATCGAGGGTGACCTGCTCGCCGGACTGGACGCGCTGGAGGAGGTGGCGGACCCGAGCCGGGGCCCCGGTGTGCGGATCGACGGGCAGACGAAGAAGGCACTGGTGACGGCGGCGCTGCGCCTGGGGATCGTCGGGCTGCCACCGAAGCCGCCGGCGGAGGAGATGAAATTGGCGCGCGGGCGCCGGCACGACAAGGCCCGGGACGCCGCCGCGATCAGCCACCACTACGACGTCGGCAACGATTTCTATCGACTCGTGCTCGGTGAGTCGATGACCTACTCGTGTGCGTACTGGGCGGAGCCGGGCGGGGATCTGGACGCGGCCCAGTACGCCAAATGCGATCTGGTGGCCCGCAAGCTCGGACTGACCGCGGGGATGCGGGTACTCGACGTCGGCTGCGGGTGGGGGACTTTCGCGCTGCACGCGGCACGTCATTACGGTGTGCACGTCGTCGGTGTCACCCTGTCCCACGAGCAGGCGGACTACGCCGCCAAACGGATGGTCGACGCCGGGGTGGGGGAGTTGGTGCAGATCAGGGTCCAGGACTACCGCGACGTCGCGGACGGCCCCTACGACGCGATCTCGAGCATCGGCATGGCCGAACACGTCGGCGAAACGATGCTGGCGACCTACGCTGCGGACCTGTTCGCACTGTTACGCCCGGAGGGCCGGTTGCTCAACCACGCGATCTCGCGGCGACCACGCAAGACCGCGGACAGTTTCTCCACGACGTCGTTCATCGATCGCTATGTGTTCCCCGACGGTGAAATCGAACCGATGGCACCGATGATCGACGCGCTCGAAGGTGCCGGCTTCGAGGTGCGCGACGTCGAGTCGCTGCGCGAGCACTACGCGCTGACCCTGCGGGCCTGGGTGGCGAACCTGGAGGCGAACTGGGACGAGGCGGTGGCCTCCAGCAGCGCCGGGCGGGCACGGGTGTGGCGGCTGTACATGGCCGGAGCGGCCTTGGCCTTCTCGGCGAACCGGCTCGGGATCAACCAGATTCTGGCAGTCAAAAGCACCGATCGGGGCAGCAGCGGCATGCCCGGCACCCGCGACGAACTCTTGCGGGCGCACACCTGAGGGGCGGCGTGCCGAACCCGGGTGGCGCTGAACCGCACAGGGGTGGAGGCCCGCTCAGGTCGTCGCGGGCCTCCACACCACCCGGTCAGCGGGCGTAGCGCGGGTCGATCGGAGGCAGGGCGGTGGGGCCGAAGTTGTTCGCGATCGGCATCATCGCCGTGAACCAGGTGCGGGCCGGCTCGGTGCCGCCGAACAGGTTTCCGTCCCCGCACGCGCGCAGCGGGCTGGTACAGATCTGGCCGGGGGTCGGAGTGTCCCCGAACACGTAGACGCTGCCGGCCAGGTTGTTCGTGTACCCGACGAAAGCCGACGACATGTGCGATTCGGTGGTCCCGGTCTTGCCGGACATCGGCAGTTTCCACCCGGCGGCGCCGGCCGCGGCCGACGCCGTGCCACCGGGCAGGTCGTCCTTGCTGAGCGCGTTGGACAGGGTGTCGGCCAGGCCGGGATCGATGACCTGCTCACACGCCTGCTGGGTGAGCGGGACCGGCCGGCCCTGCCGGTCGACGATGGAGTCGATCGGGCTCGGCGGGCACCACTTGCCGTGTGAGGCCAGGGTCGCGGCGACATTCGACAGCTCCAGCGGATTGATCCACACCGGGCCGAGGGTGAACGACCCCAGATTCTGGTCTTTCTGCATGTCGGCCAGGCTCTGGTCCCCGAACCCGGACGTGCCCGGTTCGTTGTAGGACCGCATGCCGAGGCGTACCGCCATGTCCACCGTCGCATCGACCCCGGTGGCCTGGAGAAGTTTCACGAACGCGGTGTTCGGTGACTGGGCGAGGGCGTCGGTGAGCGACAGTGCCCGCGGATACGGGGCGGCGTTCTGCACGCAGTAGGCGCCGCCGGGACACCCGGGCGCGCCGCCGTCGCCCATCCCGTAGGCATCGAACCGGCCCGGTACGTCGAGGATCGCGTTCAGACGCAGCCCCTTCTCCATGGCCGCTGCCGTGGTGAAGATCTTGAACACCGATCCGGCGCCGTGCCCGGAGAGGGAATAGGGCAGCTCCTGCACCGTCTCGGCGGCGGCTGCGTCCAGGCCGTAGTTGCGGCTGCCCGCCATCGCCAGGACTCGGTGTTGGTCCTGCCCGGGCTGCACGACGTTCATCACGCTCGCGATGTCCGGGAGTTTCGGGTCGGCGTAGGTGGACACCGCCGACTTCACCGATCCCTGTACGGCCGGATCGAGGGTGGTGCGGATCAGGTAGCCGCCCCTTTCGAGTTGCTCCCGCGACAGTCCGGCGTTCTGGAGGTACTGCAACGCGTAGTCGCAGAAGAACCCGCGGTCGCCGGCGGCGATGCATCCGCGGGGCAGGTTGTTCGGTTTCGGGAGCACCCCGAGCGGCGTCTCCTTCAGGGCGCGGATCTCGGCGGCCCGGTCCGGAACATTCACGACCAGGGTGTCCAGGACGACGTTGCGGCGCTCGAACACCCCCTCCGGGTTGGTGTAGGGGTTGAGTGCGGAGCTGGACTGCACCATGCCCGCGAGCATCGCCGACTGCTCCAGGTTCAGGTCCTTGGCGTCGATGCCGAAGTACGTGCGGGCGGCGTCCTGCACACCGAAGGAACCGTTGCCGAACGGCACCAGATTCAGATACCGGGTGAGAATTTCCTCTTTGGAGAGTTCCTGGTCGAGGGTCATCGCCATCCGGATCTCGCGGATCTTGCGGACCGGCGTGGTCTCGATCGCGGCCCGGCGTTCGCCGTCGGTCTTGGCGACCACGTGGAGCAGGTAGTTCTTCACGTACTGCTGATTGATCGTCGAGGCACCCTGTTCGATCTGACCGCTGGTGGTGTTGGTGAAGAACGCCCGCATCGTGCCCTGCCAGTCCACCCCCTGGTGTTCGCCGAACCGTCTGTCCTCGATGGAGAGAATCGCCAGTTTCATGTCGTTGGAGATCTGGTCGCTCGGGACCTCGAATCGGCGCTGGTCGTACAGCCAGGCGATCGGGTTGCCGGTGACGTCGGTCATGGTCGTCACCGCAGGCACCACCCCGTCGGCCAGTTCGGCCGAGGAGTTACCGACGCTGTCGGCGGCGCGGTTGGATGCGTACCCCAGCCCGGCGGCGATCGGGAACATCACCCCGGCCAGCAGCACTCCCGCGGCCACCGTGGCGCCGGTGAGTTTGAGAACGGTCCTGGATTGCAATTCGGCACCTCCTGCGACGATGCACCGGCAACGACGCAACCGGTGCTCGCCCGATTATCGGGCCACTCGGCGCGGTTGGGGCGCGAATGACACGCATCCGCCACAACGTGACGGGTGACCAACCGGCCGCGCGGCCTCTCATGGGCGATGCCTCACCCCGCGCATTCATCGCATGTGTGTCCTCCTCCGGCCAACCCGGATGGTCAGGACGGTGACGCCGGGGAAGGGCGGGGCGGAGGCCGTCGACCTCGATCGGAATCTGTCACTCCGCGGCCGCGACCGAGTTCGTCGAGTCCGGATCGTTGGGAAACCTGATGAAGCCGAGGTTGTTTCGGCAGAGAACACAGGGAGGTGACCCCTCGAGAGCCGCCCACATCGGTTCGGTGTGAGCCCTCGGGTAGGCCGGTGATCAACCCGCGCAGGGAGTTACGGGTTGACGTGGTGGCGTGCCGCATCGAGTTCGTCGGGGGTTCCGAGAGCGATGAGGATCGTTTCGGGTTCGAGTTGGATAGTGGGCGCCGGATTGGCGACGAACTGACCGGAGACGGTGCGAATCGCAAGCAGCAGTGCGCCGCTTACGTGAAGTCCCATCTGCGCGAGCGTGTATCCCACCCAGGGTGAAGCGGAACCGACGGTGATCTCTTCCATTCGGTAGTCGAGGGTTTCGTCGTGCATCACCACATCGAAGAATTCGGCCACGTGGGGTTGCAGTGCAAAGGAACCCATTCGGCGGCCGCCGATCAGTTGCGGGTTTACAACCCGGTTGGCGCCGGCGCGTACCAGTTTGGACATCGACCCCTCGTTCCGGGCGCGGGCGATGATGATGAGATCCGGGCGCAATGCCCGGCTCGACAGCGTGACGTACACGTTGTCGGCGTCGGTGTCGAGCGCGGAGATCAAGGCGTGTGCATGCGCGATCCCGGCTGCTTCGAGGGTCCGGTCGTCGGTGACGTCGCCGATGACGGTGGGATGCTCGATATCTCGGAGTCTGTCCGGTACGCGGTCGATGACGACGATCTCGCGGCCGAGTGAGGTGAGGTATTGCGCGCTCGCAGTACCCACCCGGCCCCATCCGCAGATGATGATGTGGCCGGTCATCCGGCTGATGCGTCGATCCATTCGCCGTCTCTCCATGTGGTGGCGTAGGTGGCCCTCGATGAGCGCCTCGAGGAGGACGCCGAACATGTACAGCGCGGTGCCCACCCCCGCAAGGATGAGTATGATCGTGAATATTTCTCCGACGCGGCTGAGCGGATGTACTTCGCGGAATCCGACGGTCGTGATCGTGGTGACGGTCTGGTAGAGCGCGTCCAGGAGCCCGAAGCCGAGGACGATGTATCCGACCGTGCCGATGACAACGACCAGCGCGAACGCGAGGAGCGCTCGACCGATTCGTCCCAGGGGGCTCACCGCGACAATTGTTCACCCAATGTCGTCGAAGAGTGGGTACTTCCGGTGGACCACTGGTAGGCGGGGAGGCGGACGTGGGCTCGTCGGCGTGGTGCCGCCTCCCCGGACGGTCAGTCGCCGATGACGGCGTCGGCCTCGATCTCGATGAGCAGGCCGGGGGCGATCAGCGCGCTGACCTCGAGGATTGTCGTGGCGGGACGGATCTCGCCGAAGACCTCGCCGTGTGCGATGCCCGCTTCTTCCCACCGGCTCATGTCGGTGAGATACATGCGGGTGCGGATCACGTCGGTCGTGCTCGCGCCGGCCTCCGCGAGCGCCGCCTCGATTCGGCGCAGCGCCTCGCGGGTCTGCTCTGCGAGATCATCTCCGCCGACGGGGCCGTCGGGACCCGACGCGGTGGTGCCCGACACGGACACGAGCTGCCCGATACGCACGGCACGGGAATAGCCGATCTTGCCTTCCCACTCGGAACCGGACGAGACGTTGTTTCTGTTCGACATGAGCGACATTGTCGCAAGCCCCGATCCGGCGCTCACCAGCGCGGTCGACGGTGACGATCTCGTGTCCACCCGGTGCGAAGTCTTGACACCGGTTAGAACAAATGTTCGCATGTACTCATGAGGTGGGATGGGCAAGCGGTCGACGCCGACGACGGTGCATTGCCGGGGCTGGAACGCGCCGGACTCGTGCGGAGCGTGCAGACACCCGAGTTCGACGGCATCACCTTTCACGAAGTGCTCTGCAAGAGCGCGCTGAACAAGATGCCCGAGGAGTCGCAACTACCATTCCGGTTCACCGTCAATGCCTTTCGCGGGTGCTCGCACTCGTGCCGCTACTGTTTCGCCCGGCCCACCCACGAATACCTCGACCTCGACGCGGGCCGCGACTTCGACAGCCAGATCGTCGTGAAGACCAACGTCGCGGCGGTGCTGCGCAAGGAGTTGGGGCGCAGGTCGTGGAAGCGTGAACACGTGGCGCTCGGCACCAACACCGATCCGTATCAGCGCGCCGAGGGCCGGTACCGTCTGATGCCCGGCATCATTCGCGCGCTTGCCGAATCCGCGACCCCGTTCTCGATTCTGACCAAGGGGACGCTGCTGCGGCGCGACCTCCCGCTACTGACTCTCGCCGCCCGGCAGGTCCCGGTGAGCATCGGCGTCTCGCTGGCGATCCACGATCCCGACCTCCAGAAGTCGATCGAGCCGGGAACACCCACCCCGAAGGCGCGCCTCGATCTGATCCGGGCGATCACCGACGCCGGGCTGCCGTGCAATGTGATGGTGGCCCCCGTCATTCCGTTCCTCACCGATTCGGTGCGGCACCTGGACGGCCTGCTCGAATCGATCGCCGATGCCGGCGCCTCGGGCGTGACCGTCTTTCCGATGCATCTACGCGGCAGCACGAAGGGCTGGTTCATGAACTGGCTGTCGACGGAGCATCCCGCGCTGGTCCGTCAGTACCGGCAGTTGTACGGGCGGGCGGCCTACGTTCCGCCCGAATACAAGTCGTGGCTGAGGCAGCGAGTCGACCCACTCGTCGACCGATACGGTCTCGGCGGCGGTGCGAAACACCGGGAGGCCGGACAACCCGAACCGGATCGCCGTGAACTGGTCGGGGCGGGTCGTCCCGGACCGGCGCTCACCCTCTTCTGAGGCCCGTTCCACCGGCTGATCGGCCGCGCCGTAGGCCCGGATGGATCGCGCGACGAACGATACGTCGACCCCGGCGGTGCGGACGCGTAACGCGCCCCGCATTCCCGGGAGACACACGGGGGAGGGGTTCGCCCGCCGCACACGACCGAGGAGCGCCATGACTGTGGGAAATCTGGTAGGCCGTTCGGCGGTGGTGGCGTCGCTCGCCGCTGCCGCGCTGATCGGCGCACCCACTGCTGCCGTTGCGGATACGGCGACGCTGACACCCACGTTCACGATCGGGCACGGTCTGAACCCCGGCGACATCAGCGTGTGCGGTGGCCGAATCGACGCCCAGGCGTCGTCCGGCTACCCGGGGCCGTACGGGCCGAACTACGTCATGCTGAGGACGCATTTCGTGGGCAGTTCCCGGGTCTGCATGGTCGACGGAACGTTGCGTTGGCGCAACCTCGACACCGGCGCCTCCGGAACGAAGCAATGGGCGTTGAGCGGATGGGACGGTCCGGAGGCTCCGACAGCCGTCTACTTCGATCCGGGGGCGGGTCGCGTCCGTGTCGAGATCACCCCGAGCACGCCGAACATTCCGGGGACAGGCGAGTTCACGGCCTCCTGAACTCGGGCACCACGGAGAGTCACGCGAAGACGTCGTCCAGCCACGACGTCCACGCGTCCTGCGACTTCTCCTGGTCGGCGCCCGCGGCGAACAGGTGGTGCGCCGCGTCGACCGTTCCGCCGAATGCGTTGCGACCGTAGAACCGGTACAGCGCGTCGGCGGTCCGGATGCCGATGAAGTGCGGCGTCAGGTAGTCGACGACGCCGTCCACTGTGCCGAATCCGGGGACGTCGACGGTGACGGTGTCGCCGGCGGTCGACGTGTCGGACAAGCCGAGCGCGCCGCGGAGCGTGATCATCGCGCCGGGATCGGCGGAGGCCGCCGGGCCGCCGGTCGCGATGTAGGTGGCTGCGCGGCCCGCGAAGTACCGGACGTACTGGCCGAGGCTGTGCAGGTAGAACGTGGTGTGCTTGTCGGCGCCGTCGTACTGGGCGTCCCAGTCGTCGGTGAAGATGCCGCTGTGCACGTAGCGCAGCACCGCGGTGCCGCCGTCCCGCGCCTCGATGAGGTACTCGAGAGCGTTGAACCAGCCGTCAGGGCCCTCCTGGCGGACCGCGAACTTCTGCGGCGGCTCCCAGGCGATGACGGCGGGGTCGTCCGGCCCCTCGCTGCCGACCCCGGGATCGAGTTCGGTGGGGAACATCCAGCCGCCGGTGCCGGTGGTGACGGCGGCGAACACGTCCTCGGGGGTGGCGTTCAGGACGACTTCGCGACGGATCTCGAAATTCTTCGACATGGCTAGCTCTCCTCGTGGCGGTTGTCGGATGACTTCGCTTGCGCGGGCGGTGTTTTCAGGCTCGGATGCAGTGCGACGACGAGGCGGTGCCTGCGCCCGTTCGGGGCGTTCTCGTCGTGGTAACGGGACACCAGGTTCTTCACGGACTCGCCG
This sequence comes from Rhodococcus sp. P4_B6, assembly GCF_056402215.1. Lineage (NCBI taxonomy): Bacteria > Bacillati > Actinomycetota > Actinomycetes > Mycobacteriales > Nocardiaceae > Rhodococcus > Rhodococcus sp. P4_B6. The sequence continues at coordinate 53,551 of NZ_JBFUHV010000050.1, forward strand.
AGTTCGTCGGCGAACGCGGACCGGTCGGCCGCCGACGAGAACCGGATCTCGCTGTCGATCGCAAAGGTGGCCAGCGGCTGACGCGCCGCGGTGGCGCCGGCGATCAACTCGCCGACCTCACGCACCAGTCGCGCGGCCAGTGCCACCAGCCAGCGGGCCGACAGTTGGTCCGGTGCCCGGTCGGGATCGGGCGCGAGGGCGGCGAACGCGGCGGGGGAGATGACGTACGACGCCGCGGTGGCCTGGAACAGCCGCTCGGTGACGTTGCCCTTCTTGCGTTCCTCGACGAGTTCGACGAGGCCGTGCTCCTCGAGCGCCCGGAGGTGGTAGTTGGCCTTCTGCCGTGTCAATCCCACCTGCACGGCGACGGAACTCGCCGAACCGGGTTCGGCGAGCGCCGCCAGCAACCGCGCCCGGACCGGGTCCAGGGAGATCTCGGCGGCGGCCGCTTGATCGATCACTGCTAGGTCCAACATGCGTCCACTGTCGCACCGACAGTAAATTCTGTCAAGACAAAAAAATTTGTCGGGCGGATTCCGGTCAGCGGAGCGCGGGCGGGTTGTTCAGATCGCGTGCCGAGTAGGTGTCGCAGGCCTGTACCTGGCCGGTCCGGTATCCGGTGGCGAACCATTTCTGGCGCTGCTGCGAGGAGCCGTGTGTCCAGCCCTCCGGATTCACCCGGGCGCCCGCGGACTGCTGGATCCGGTCGTCGCCGACCGAGGATGCGGCGGAGAGGGCGTCGTCGATGTCGGTGTCGGTGAGGGTGTTCAGGAACGGTGGTCCGCCGTCGGGGCCGGGGAGGGTGTCGGCATAGTGGGCCCACACGCCCGCGTAGCAGTCGGCCTGCAGTTCGGTTCGCACCGCGGCCGAGTCGGCGCCCCGCGGGTCGGCCTGTGCCCGTCCGATGTCGCCGAGCTGGTTCTGGATGTGGTGGCCGAACTCGTGGGCCACGACGTACTCCTGCGCGAGCGGGCCGCCGCTGGACCCGAAGCGGTCGACGAGGAGCTGGAAGAAGCTGGTGTCGAAGTACGCCGTCGAGTCCGCCGGGCAGTAGAACGGCCCGACCTCGCTGGTGGCGTTGCCACAGCCGGTGCTGACGGAACCGGAGAACAGCACGACTTCCGGCGGCACGTACGCGGTGCCGGTCTGTTGCGCGAGTTCCTGTCCCCACACCGAGTCGAGACTGCCCGCGGTGAACACCACCCGGCAGTTCACGTCGCGGTTGGCGTCCGCGCCGGTCTCGCACCCTTCGAGGCCCGCGCCGGAATTCTGGCCGGACTCGGTGGCACCGCTGAGACCGCCGAGCAGCGAACCGGGATCGCCACCGAGGAGCAGCGCCAGAACCAGCACGATCAGCCCGCCGGCGCCGCCGCCCAACGCGAACTTGCCGCCGAGGCCACCGCCGCCCCCACCTCCGGTCGACACCCGGCCGGAGTCCATTCGGGCGCCCTCGTTGAAGGTCATGTGTCTTCGCTTTCTCGTCAGTTTTCCGGTGCGTGCCGATCGAGCCTCGCACGTGAAGCGGGTATGCGTTTCCGCTCACGCACGGTGTCTCCGTAGGATCTCAGCCAACGAAGTAGCTTGCCCCATGTTTCGAAAGGAATCCCGTGCTGCGCACACATCTCGCCGGTTCATTGCGAGCCGAGCAGGCCCAGCAGACCGTAACCCTCACCGGTTGGGTTGCCAGGCGTCGTGATCACGGCGGGGTGATCTTCATCGATCTACGTGACGCGTCGGGCGTGTCCCAGGTGGTGTTCCGGGAGGGTGCCGCCGCCGAGCAGGCTCACCGTCTGCGCGCGGAGTACTGCGTCAAGGTCACCGGTGTGGTCGAGGTGCGTCCCGAGGGCAACCAGAACTTCGAGATCCCGACCGGGGCCATCGAGGTCAACGTCACCGACCTCGAGGTCCTCAACGAGAGCGCGCCGCTGCCGTTCCAGCTGGATGACCAGGCCGGTGAGGAAGCGCGCCTGAAGTACCGCTACCTGGACCTGCGCCGTGAGGGCCCCGGCCATGCCATCCGGTTGCGGTCCAAGGTCAACGCCGCGGCCCGCGCCGTGCTCGCACACCACGAGTTCGTCGAGGTCGAGACGCCCACGTTGACGCGGTCGACGCCGGAGGGCGCCCGCGACTTCCTGGTTCCCGCGCGTCTGCAGCCGGGCAGCTTCTACGCGTTGCCGCAGAGCCCGCAGCTGTTCAAGCAGCTGCTCATGGTCGGTGGCATCGAACGCTACTACCAGATCGCGCGCTGCTACCGCGACGAGGACTTCCGCGCGGACCGCCAGCCCGAGTTCACTCAGCTCGACATCGAGATGAGCTTCGTCAACCAGGACGACGTCATCCTCCTCGCCGAGGAGGTGCTGGCCTCGCTGTGGAAGCTGGTCGGGCACGAGATCAAGACGCCGATCGCGCGGATGACGTACGCCGAGGCGATGCGCCGCTACGGTTCCGACAAGCCGGACCTGCGCTTCGGTGTCGAACTGGTCGAGTGCGCCGAATTCTTCACCGACACCACGTTCCGGGTCTTCCAGCAGGAATACGTCGGGGCGGTGGTCATGCCCGGCGGTGCGAGCCAGCCGCGGAAGCAGCTCGACGCCTGGCAGGAGTGGGCGAAGCAGCGCGGGGCGAAGGGCCTGGCCTACGTGCTCGTCGGCGAGGACGGCACCCTCGGTGGACCGGTGGCCAAGAACCTCACCGACGCCGAACGTGAGGGCCTCGCCGCGCACGTCGGCGCGAAGCCGGGCGACTGCATCTTCTTCGCCGCCGGCACCACCAAGTCGTCCCGGGCGCTGCTCGGTGCCGCGCGCGGCGAGATCGCCCGCAAGCAGAACCTCATCGACCCGGACGCCTGGGCTTTCGTGTGGGTCGTCGACGCACCGCTGTTCGAGCCGACGGCGGATGCCACCGCGAGCGGCGACGTCGCACTCGGCTACAGCGCCTGGACGGCGGTGCACCACGCGTTCACCTCGCCCAAGCCGGAGTCGATCGACACGTTCGACACCGACCCGGGGTCCGCGCTCGCGTACGCCTACGACATCGTCTGCAACGGCAACGAGATCGGCGGCGRCAGTATTCGTATCCACCGCAAGGACATTCAGGAGCGAGTGTTCAAGGTGATGGGCATCTCCCACGAGGAGGCCGAGGAGAAGTTCGGCTTCCTGCTCGACGCGTTCGCGTTCGGCGCCCCGCCGCACGGCGGCATCGCGTTCGGCTGGGACCGCATCACCGCCCTGCTCGCCGGTGTCGATTCGATCCGTGAGGTCATCGCGTTCCCGAAGTCGGGTGGCGGCGTCGATCCGCTGACGAGTGCTCCGGCTCCGATCACCGCGCAGCAGCGCAAGGAGTCCGGGGTGGACGCCAAGCCGGAGCCGAAGGGCGACGCCGCGGCGGCCAAGCCCGACGCACACGCCGACAAGTAGGCGGGTCCTCCGGCACGATCTGCCGGCGGGACTCGATGACCGGACGACGCGGAACAGCCG